>CAYHTS010000054.1:0-4337 GCA_964359635.1 uncultured Candidatus Saccharibacteria bacterium
TTTGGGCAATGAATTAGAGAATTCCAAAATTGCCGGTACGCTTGTTGAAACCAGCAAAGGGGTAAGTCAGAACTATAAAGCAACCGGCAAAAAGCAAGTTGGCGAAAAAGCCAAGGGCACGCTCACCTTTTTTAATAACGACGGAGTGGACCAAACATTAGCCTCTGGCACCACCGTGACAGCATCAGGACTGAAATTCAATTTAAGTTCAGCTCTCACTATTCCCAAGGCCGTCGTTAGCGGGGGCGCTATCGTGCAAGGCAAGGCGGATGGCGAAGTAGTGGCACAAGAAGCCGGCTCCCAATACAATCTGCCGGCATCAACCAGTTATAGCGTATCAAGGGCGCTTATTAGCGTTACCGGCGGCACAACGGGCGGCACAACAAAAGAAGTAACGGTCGTACAAGCATCGGATATTGTGGATGCTAAGGATAAAATCATCGCCGCCAAATCATCGGAGTTAAGAGATGACATAAAAAACCAGGCCAAAGATTTGTATGTTGTTGAAAGCGCCATTAATTATAGTTTCGAAAACTTTACCGCGTCTAAGGAAGTGGGCGCCGAGGCGGACAGCTTTGACGTTAAAGCCAACCTTAAAGCCCAGGTTATCCTCTTTGACGAGGCAGATTTACGCGAAGCAGTAGCATCTCAAACTAAGAAGGATCTGCCATCTGACAAATCACTCCTTACCGACGAAAAGGATATTATTACCCCCACGCTAACGAGTGTTGATTTGGCAAAAAAGGAAATGCGCTTGCAAGCAACCCTGTCATCGCACGTCGGTAAAGCAATTAGTATGGAGGGGTTAGATAAGAAAGTGAAGGGTAAGTCGGCCAAGAATGCCCGTTCCGTCATCGAGACGCAAGTCGGCACAAGCAATATTGATATCACTATCAAGCCCAATATAGGTTTGCTTCGCATGCCGTTTTTGCCAAGCAGTATCAAATTTAAACTTGATTACTTGAACGCGACTTCGGCGGGTGCATCCGGGTCTAATAATTAAGAAGTGGATATGAGTTCTCGAGACAAAATTCTCGCGCTTGACTTGGGCGCTAATAAAACCGGCTTAGCGCTGGCGACGGAGGGTTTTGTGGTGGGTCGCGGTGTTATTGGCGGCTATAATGATTTGACAAAATTATTTTCTGACTTAGCTGAAGTTATCAAAAAGGAAGGCGAAGTTGGAAAAATAGTTATCGGCATACCGCGCTCAAAGAGCGGCGAACGCGAGAAAGCATATCGAACCTATATCAACGCACTCAATAAAGAATTTGGTCTGGCCATCGAAACCGTTGACGAAACACTGACTTCGCGTGAAGCGCGCGCGCGCGGCGCGCGCGCGCAAGACGACGAAGAGGCAGCCAAGATTATATTGGAGGACTACCTTGCGCAGAATAGGCACTAACGCAATCGTTATTTCATCTTTAATACTGTTTCTTGTGCTGTCAACCGGCGCGGGCTATGGCTGGTTGAAGCTCCAATCTCGTCCAGCGGGCAAGAGTGGCACAATAGTTGAGATTGGCGCCGACAGCTTCAGCGAACTGGCGCTCCAGCTATCGAACAAGGGTCTCGTCAAGTCAAAGTTTTATTTTGCGTGGATTTGGGGCGACAAAAAAACTTTGCCTCAAAAAGGTTATTATTCACTGGGCGGCACCAGCGCTAAGGAATTAAGAAAGATACTTTTATCCGGCCCCAATATCGTCAAGCTGACCATTCCCGAAGGTTTTTCGGCGGGACAAATTACCCAGCGTCTAACCGGCGAGGATTTGCCGGGCGATGAATTTTTAACGCTCGCTCTGCCTCTCGAGGGCAAACTGTTTCCTGAAACGTATTTTTTACGCAAAGATGCCTCGGCTCAGCAGATTATCGATAAATTTACGGCGACGTATGTAGACAAAACTACCGAACTTAAGATATCAGACAACGATCTGATACTAGCATCTATTATCGAGCGGGAAGCCAAGAAAGACGATGAGCGTCCCAAGATTGCCGCGGTTTATCTCAATCGCCTGAAGCAAGGGATGAAACTCGAGGCCGACCCGACCGTCCAGTACGGCCGTGATTTAGCTTTGCTCAAAGCCGACGACTTAGCAAATGCGAAATTGTGGCAGCCGTTATCGTCGGGCGAGACGCGTGCCATCGCATCTAACTATAATACTTATGCCTACACCGGTCTGCCGCCGGGCCCCATCTGCAATCCGGGCCTGCCAAGTATCAAGGCCGCTATTAATCCCAAACCTGATTTTTCCGCCCTCTACTTTTTCCACGATGCCGCCGGCATTGTTCATTTCACGAACTCATTCGCGGAACACCAGTCCGCCATCAAAGAATTCGGCCTATAACTCTTCGGTCTATAAATCTATTGACCCCGATATGTTTACCTGTTATTATTAACCTTCCTTCCGCTTGCTACCAAGCGGGGGTGCTTGCTTGACAAATCCGTTTTTGGCTTATTGAGTGTAAGCCAGAGACAGAAGGAGGACAAAGAACCCGGCGCCACTAACACCACCGGCTTTCGCCGGAAAAACCCATCGTAAGGAGTGAGTGTAGTGAGACCAGTAACGCTCTTCACCGGTCAGTGGGCTGCTCTCCCCCTTGACCAGTTGGCTAGGAAGGCCGCGGCTTGGGGATACAAAGGTCTTGAGCTGGCCTGCTGGGGTGACCACTTTGATGTTCGCCGAGCCCTCGAAGATAAGAGCTACTGCCAACAGACAACGGACATGTTGGAGAGGTACGGCCTACAGGTGTTTGCCATCAGCAATCATCTGGTCGGACAAGCGGTCTGTGACAACCATGACCCCCGCAACAAGGGTACTCTCCCGCCCGAAGTATGGGGAGACGGCGATCCGGAGGGCGTCAGGAAATGCGCGGCCGAGCGTATGAAGGACACAGTGCGCGCTGCCGCAGTTCTGGGTGTCAAGGTCGTCAATGGCTTCACTGGCTCGTCGATCTGGCATATGGCCTACCCGTTCCCACCCGTAACAAAGGAAATGATCGATGCGGGCTACCAGGACTTTGCCCGCCGATGGCTGCCGATCCTCGATGTTTGTGCCGAGGTCGACGTCAAGTTCGCTCTCGAAGTCCACCCATCGGAGATCGCTTTCGACATCGCCAGTGCCGAACGCGCGCTCGAAGCCGTGGGCGGTCATCCGGCTTTCGGGTTCAACTACGACCCGAGTCACCTCGCCTACCAGAAAGTGGATTACGTCGGCTTCATCCGTCGGTTCGCAGACCGCATCTTCCATGTCCACATGAAGGATGTCGCATGGGGATGCGGCGACGGTACCGTCGGTGTCTTCGGCGGTCATGTCAGCTTCGGTGACCCCCGCCGCTACTGGGACTTCCGTTCGCTGGGCCACGGCAACGTCAACTTCGAAGCAATCATCCGTGCGCTCAATGACATCGGCTACACCGGCCCACTCTCGGTCGAGTGGGAGGACTCTGGCATGGACCGGGAACATGGGGCTGTGGAGTCCTGTAGGTTCGTCAGGGCACTGGACTTTCCACCGTCCGCTGTTGCCTTTGACGCGGCGTTTGACCAAGCCGATAAACCGGCCGGCTAATAGCACCTGACAGCCGGTCAACGACCAACGATTTCTGGCGGATAAAACCGCTGGAGCATACGACCTCTGCCGCTTTGGTAGGGGTCGTTCTTTTTTTGCGACAGAATTCGCGTGAAGATTTCGCGTGAGCCATTCGCGTGTATTGGGGTGCAAGCCATCCTTGCCTTGTCGTGCCAGGTCAGCTACGGTTATAATAATGCTTCGGAGAGAATTATTATGATTGGCAGTAAATTATTTCGTTCTTTTAGCCATGATATTGGCATAGATCTGGGTACGGCTAATACTTTGGTGTACATTCGCGGTCGAGGCGTTGTTATTAACGAGCCGTCCGTGGTGGCGATGAATAAAAACACCAAGCAGATTCTTGCTATTGGTGAAGAAGCCAAAGAGATGGTTGGGCGGACGCCGGCGCACATTGTCGCCATTCGTCCGCTTGTCGATGGCGTGGTCAGTGATTTTGAAGTTACGGAGCAGATGCTTAAATATTTCATAAACCGCGTCCATCACGAACGTTTTGTATTTTTTCCGCGCCCCAGGGTTGTTATTGGCATCCCATACGGAGTAACCGAGGTGGAAAGGCGGGCGGTGGAAGAGGCGGCGACCAATGCCGGCGCCCGCGAGGTCTATCTCATCGAAGAACCGATGGCGGCGGCCATCGGCGCGCGCCTTGCTGTCCAAGACGCGCGCGGGTCGATGATAGTTGATATCGGCGGCGGCACCACGGGAGTGGCGATTATTTCTCTTGGCGGCCTCGTTTCTAGCCGGTCCCTGCGCGTG
>CAYHTS010000055.1:0-4298 GCA_964359635.1 uncultured Candidatus Saccharibacteria bacterium
TTGGGCGAAAGTACTTTAGAGTCGCGCAGGCGGTTGAGTTTGCGTGGCAAGATTACCGCGCCGGCGCCTAGTGGTCCCGCCCAAGCGCCGCGCCCGGCTTCATCAACGCCGGCAATGATATTATATCCATCGTTGAGCAACCGGCGTTCGTAATAATATAAGCTTGTTTTTGGCATTATTGGTAACAGATAAGAAATTGGATAAGAGCAATCAATATCACCAATTTCTATTTTTTTTGAGCACCAACTAGATGTCGTTTTGGAAGGATTTAATGCGGCGGACAGCAACTACGCCAATAAGAAGCGGTAGCCAAAAACTCAAACCACGAAAGGCCAATGTTACCACGGTCGCCTTGGTAGAATCAGTGCCCAGCGAGACGAGGGTAAGGGGCATAATAGCTTCAACAACGCCAATGCCTTGTGGTGTAATCGATACTACCCAAAAAAGCGTGGCGATAGTGTAGCCAATGAGGATATTACTCAAGGAAAAAGGTATCTGAAATGCCAGCCAGAGAGACGCTAGCATCGTAATTTCCAAGCCATGGAGAGCTAGCGCCATCAATAATAATCTAAAGATAGTTTTAGGTTGAGCAATAACCGTGCGGGCCGCATCGTTAAAGTCTTCAATATGTTCGGTTACCCAAGCTTTGCTGAAGCGAGTTTTTTTGTTAAATAGACCTACAACTTTATTACCGGCACGCTGAAGCCAGTCGAGAATTTTCGTTAATCGCTCGGGATATTTCAAGCCCATGGAAATGATGCCGGTAATAATGATGGCAAATGCAAACAGAATAATCGCGGCAACAACCTCGTAGGTATAAAGTCGCCCCTTCGAATCCAACAGAAAGAGAGCGATGCCTAAAATAACCGAGAAAGACGCGAAAACGGCGATGGGTGGTATGAGGGCGCCCATGGCGGCGCGGGCGGAAGATTGTTTGTGGCGGCTTGCATTGTCAGCGAAAAGCGCGATACCGCCCGCGCCGCTCACGGGCGCTATGATATTAACAAAGATTGACGCGAAATAAACCAGTACAAGCTCTTTGTAGCTACATTGTACGGAGGTAACTCTGAATGCCTCGCGGTACAGTAGGGTATATGTTAGAGACGCGGCAAGTTGCAAGATGACGGCAATGCCAATCAACCACCAGTGCCCCTGGGAAAATGTATCTAATACCTGCTTAATTTCGGTTAGCCGCGTGATAACAAAATAGGCAAAAGCTACCGCAAGCGCCCAGTATATGAATCGTCGCCACATAGTATTATTTTAAGGTAGCATGTAATAAGTTACAAGAGATGTATAATCACGCGAATGCACACGAATGGGACGCGAATTACGCTCGAATGCGGAGAAGTAAATCACGCGTATGCAAGCAGATAGTCCATTAGTAAGGTTCGTAAGGTTCATAAAGCTGGTTCAAGGTCAGACGTGTCAGATTGCCGCGCTCCCAAGAGATCGCTCGCAATGACAAGTTGGCGCAATATCGTCTAGCATCTAACTCGGAATATATGGCGACCTCTTGACTCCGACCCCTAAGCGTGGTGTAAGATAATCCTACAAGGCGGTTATATTGAAGAAATATTATCTAGTCGCATTCGCAATCGTTATAATGTTTTTTCTTACCGGTTGTGGCAAAAAGAAAGACACAACATCATCAGACCAAGGACAAAACGGCAGCACGCAAACCGAAGTGACGACCGAGCAGGAAGTGGTCGTGCCGGCGGATAATCTGGTGCTTGTCCAAAATGGTAAATTTGTTCCCGCAACCATTACTGTTAAAAAGGGCACGGAAGTAACATGGGTAAACAAAGACCCCGATTCGTGCTGGATAGCCAGCGACCCGCACCCTATCCATACCGGTTACACCGGCTTTGATTCGGGTAAGGGCATGAAACAAGACGAAACATACAAATTCACATTTCAAAAAACTGGTACTTTTGGCTACCACGACCACTTAAATATTACGGACACCGGCAAGGTCATTGTCGAGCCGTAAGTACTCAAGTTCGCACGCCAATACACGCGAAATGTCGCGAAATTGTCACGCGAAAATCGGGGCCGGCTTGTTTTATATTGCTTGAAATGCACTGAAGTAATGGTTAAGATGATTCTTCGGGCTTATACTATGAAAATTACTTTTAGCAAACAAAAATTTCAGAGTGTCGCAGCGGACCTGTTGGTAGTGCCGGTGGCGGCCGGCGATTCAGGAGATTTTAATGACCTGGACGTGAAGCTCGGTGGCGAATTGAAAAATGAGCTGGCGCGGACGGGCTTTGACGGCGAACTCGGCTCAACCCTTTGGGTAGGCGCTCAAAATATTAAAACCGACAAACTATGTCTTATTGGCCTGGGTGAGCAAGGCGAAGCCAATCCTGAAGTGTTGCGGCGAGTGGCTGGCGCGGCGGTAATCAACGCGAATTCCGTGGCCGCGCGGACAGTCGTGTTGGTTATGCCGGAGAAATGCAACAAACCGGAATTCGTCTCGGCTGTCGTGGAGGGCCTATGGTTGGCTGACTATAAATTTCTTGACTATAAGAGGGAAGAGGCGCGCAAAGCAAAATATAAGGCAATAGTAGAGGTTAAGATATTGTACGGCGGTACACTAACTAAAGCTCAAAAAGCCATGACAGACGCTGCCGCGGGTGTTTTGGGCACGATATACGCTCGCGATTTGGTCAACCAACCATCAAACATTATTCATCCTCGCGACTTGGCGGCATCGGCCAAAAACATCGCCGGCCAGTCGGAACGCATCGATTTAGAACTCTTGGGTCGAAAAGCCCTTGCGGAGAAACGTTTTGAAGCTATGTTGGCAGTGGCGCAGGGCTCGGTTGAGGAACCATACCTTGTTCACTTAACCTATGCTGCCAAGAAACCGCTCAAGCGCGTCGCGCTAGTAGGTAAGGGCGTCACTTTTGATTCGGGTGGTTTGTCGCTTAAACCCCCGGACTCGATGGCGGAGATGAAGGTTGATATGGCGGGCGGCGCTATTGTCTTGGGCCTGTTTCGGGCGCTAATGCTCATAGACCTGCCGCTGGAGATTCACGGACTTATTCCGGCTTGTGAGAATATGCCCGGCGGCGGTGCGACGAGGCCGGGCGATATCGTGACAAGCGCCGGCGGTAAAACCATCGAAATTGCCAATACCGATGCCGAGGGACGATTGATCTTAGCGGATACTCTTTCTTACGCGTCGAGAACTATAAAGCCAGACATTATTAACGACGTGGCGACACTCACCGCCGCCGCTATCGTGGCGCAGACATCGCGGCGCTAATGACAACTGACGATAAACTGGCCGCGTCGCTTATGAGCGCGTCGGAAAATACTGGCGAAAACTTGTGGCGTTTGCCCCAGCCCAAAGAGTATCTCGCGAAATATCGTAGCGACGTGGCTGATATAAAAAACGTCCATGACGACAAATGGGGCGGCGCTATAATGGGCGGAATCTTTCTGCAAGAATTTGTCGATACTAGTATTCCCTTTGCCCACATTGATGTTGCCGGTCCCGTTTGGAGTAAAAAAGGCAACAGACCCTACAATCCCAAAGGCGCCACCGGCTACGGCGTGAGAATGCTCCTTGCTTGGCTCAAATCTCTTGACTAAAGTATGGGGATATGGTACAAATGACGGTTAGGAATACTTATGGAACAGTTACATACTAAACAATTTGTTGCCATCGCCATACTCTTAGTTATCGTGAGTGTGGCGGCGAGTTACGTCCACCGCTTTTTGGTGGCGGACCGCTTTATGGACCGACAGTACAACCTGCCGGTGATAACTGATACCGTCATCCCAGCCACAACGCCATTAACAAATTTAACAAAGAGTTAAATAGTATCGTAATTTGACATAAGTCCTTTGGGCGCAGTTGCGCATCTGAAAAGTCAGGTGCATAGCTGTGCCCAAGGGGCACCCGCCTTCGGCGGGAAGACAAAAGGGAAGCGAAACCCTTCGTTGGAAACGGAAACCACTAAGGAGACGCCTGATGTCGAATCAGACCCTTCCATCTGACGAGCAGTTCGCCACACTGTTGAGAACCATCAGGCATCTTGCCCTCTGCTACGGTTGGGACGAAGAGTTCTTCCGCTACGTTCTTCGGCATCCGAATAACATAGCGGGAAGGTTGAGAGAGCTTATTAGTGGCTTTGAAGAGGAGTACCGTAGCTACCTTCCCCTCATCAAGCGACCGCCGTTCATGACTATCGAGCTTGGCACCTTCCAAACAGCCCGGGGGCTTCGTCAGGCCCTTCTGGATGGTGGTTATTGCATCTCGAAACAGGCTAGCGACTTGATGGCCA
>CAYHTS010000056.1:0-4195 GCA_964359635.1 uncultured Candidatus Saccharibacteria bacterium
CTTGTCGCCGGCGTCTTTCAATGCTTTTTCGCTCGAATAAACCAATTGCTCGGCTGTATTTTTTATTTCCACCGCTTCTTTCTTTTTGTTGTCTTCGGTGGCATGCGCTTCGGCTTCTTTGCGCATCTTTTCCACTTCTTCAGCCGAGAGTCCGCTCGAAGCAGTGATGGTAATGTGCTGTTCCTTACTTGTTGCTTTATCAACGGCTTTGACATTCAAGATGCCGTTGGCGTCGAGGTCGAAAGTCACTTCAACTTGCGGCACGCCGCGTGGAGCGGGGGGGATGCCATCGAGGATGAAACGCCCCAGCGTGCGGTTATCGGCCGCCATCGGCCGCTCGCCTTGGAGGACGTGGACTTCAACCGAGGGCTGATTGTCGGCCGCGGTTGAGAATATTTGGCTCTTACTGGCGGGGATGGTGGTATTGCGTTCGATAAGCGGTGTCGCGACACTACCGAGGGTTTCAATGCCAAGAGTTAGAGGGGTAACATCGAGTAGCAATATGTCCTTGACTTCGCCGCCCAGTACGCCACCTTGTATGGCAGCGCCAACGGCGACAGCTTCGTCGGGATTAACGCCCTTATTGGGTTCTTTGCCGAAAATATCCTTAACTTTTGCCGCGACGGCCGGCATGCGTGTCATACCGCCAACGAGGATGACTTCGTTAATGTCGCCGGCTTTAATTTTGGCATCCTCAATCGCTTTGCGGCACGGTCCTTCGGTTTTGCCAATGAGCTCACCGACCAAGCTTTCCAGTTTGGCGCGGGTTAGTTTCATGGTCAAGTGCTTGGGACCGGAACCGTCAGCGGTGATGAAGGGCAGGTTGATGTCGGCCTCCATCGTACTCGAGAGTTCGATTTTAGCTTTTTCCGCCGCTTCACGCACTCGCTGAACAGCCATCTTGTCGGCGTGCAAGTCAACTCCTTGTTCCTTTTTGAATTCGCCGACAATATAGTCCATAATCTCTTGGTCGAAATCGTCGCCGCCGAGGTGGGTGTCGCCGTTGGTGGCCATTACTTCAAAGCTGGCTTCACCGTCCTGTTTGCTGATTTCAAGGATTGTGATGTCAAAAGTACCGCCGCCGAGGTCAAAGACCGCGACTTTTTCATCTTTGGTAGCATCTTTGTCGAGGCCATAAGCGAGCGCCGCGGCGGTCGGTTCGTTGATAATGCGTTTGACATCCAGACCGGCGATTTTACCGGCGTCTTTGGTGGCTTGGCGCTGGCTATCGCTAAAGTAAGCGGGAACGGTGATAACCGCTTCTTTAACTTCTTGGCCGAGGTAACTCTCGGCGTCTTTCTTGATTTTTTGCAATATGAACGCGGAAATTTCCTGCGCGGTGTACTCTTTGTCGTTCATCTCCACCGTAACGGAATCATTGCGGCCTTCTTTGATGGCGTAAGAAACCATCTTTTTATCGCGCTGTGTTTCGGCGTCATCATAACGACGGCCAATGAAGCGTTTAACCGATGAAATAGTGTTTTCCGGATTGGTAACAGCTTGGCGTTTAGCAAGCACGCCAACAAGCCGTTCGCCCGATTTATTCTGGGCGACGATACTAGGGACTATGTTGCCGCCTTCGGCGGTGGGGATAACTTTGGGTTTGCCGCCCTCCATTACCGCTCCAACCGAGTTGGTGGTACCTAGGTCTATGCCGATTATTTTTGCCATCTTGTCTCCTAACTTTGTTATAAATCACAACCTCCAAGCACTAAATTACAAATAAATTCGAAGTTCCAATCCCCAATTTCGAACCCTGATATTTGTAGCTTATTTGGTGCGTGGGATTTGCTTTTTGTTATTTAGGTGCAACTTAAATGCACTTTATAGTGTAAAGCATACTTTACATTATGTCAAGAGAGGGCGAAGCCCGAACGCCGACCCCGTGATTGCGCTCCTCGTCAGATGAGAACGGAGTTCTGAATTGACGAGGAAGCAATTTTACTGGGTCAAGCCCCGACTTTGTCGAGGGCGTAGTTTTCGGTGAAATCGGGTCAAGCCCCATTTTTTTATCCCCTCCTTTTCCAAGGAGGGGCAAGGGGTGGTTCTGGAGTTCAAGAGTCGGCTTTTCTTCGGACAACGACTTTGGCCGGACGTAGAACTTGGTTGCTGGTCTGGTAGCCGTGGCGGTGGATGGTGTGGACAATATCGCCGCCTTTGCCTTCGTGTGAATCAACGGCTTCGTGGAGATTGGGGTCGAAACAATCCCCGGGGGCGCAGTTTATTTTCTTAACGCCAATATTTTCCATTATAGCGGCAAGTTGCGACTCGATATGGAGAATGCCTTGGATGGTAGCGTCTTTCTTCTGCTCATCGGTTAAATGCGCAAGCGCCAGCTCAAAATTATCGAGAATAGGCAAAAGTTCCGCGATAAGCTCCATTTGGGCGGTCTTATGCCAAACTTGCTTTTCCTCTTCAACGCGTTTGCGGTAATTATCAAAATCGGCCTGCGTTCTCTGCCAGCCGGCCTTGAGCGCCGCTACTTCTTTTTGAAAATCTTTTTTTATAGGTTTCATCATCTACTAACGCTACTGCAAATATTGATGGTTGTCAAGAATACTTGCACTCGAATACACTCAAATGGCTCACTCTAAATCTTCACGCGAAAGACAGAAGTGTCATTGCGAGGAGTCCTTCGACCCCATTGGGGCTCAAGATAAATCAGCAAAGCGGCAATCTTGTATGTTATAAGATTGCTTCGGATTACCTCGCAATGACAAGTAAAATGAAACTTATTGACGGTAGTGAACGGCAATCTTGAAAAATCTTTGACAGCGGAGGGGGTTTGTGGCTCTGTGGTAATGTGACACAAATTACCCGATCTCTCATCGTTCGTATTCTCATCCTGGCATATGTCGCGGGAGCGTTTATCGCGTCCGCTTATGAGTATTTCAATACTAGCTGGCAACCGATTTTCTGTATCGCGGCCGCCCTTCTCGTCGCCGGTTGGTGGTTTCGGCGCTATAAAATGCTGGTATTGGTATACTTCTCGATAAGTTTTATTCTTATCGGTTTGGGCTGGGGTGGTTATTATCAGGCGCGATATCAGATGCCCGATGAATTTTACACTGATTTTAGCGGCACGGGAATTGTAGTCAGCGAACCGCTCCCAAAACCCACATATCAGCAACTAATAGTCGCAATATCCGCGGATAATCCGCGCATACTAGTTAAGGCAGAGACCTATCCGCTATACAACTATGGCGACGAGATTAAATTTACGGGCAAAATCGACCGCGTTGAGTCATTCGAGACCGATGACGGCAAAGTTTTTGACTACCCGCAGTACCTTCTTATGAAATTTCAGGCGGTCGGCATCGTCAAATATCCGAAAGATGTGTCGCTCGATAGTGAGGACAATGGCAACGTGATAGTTTCAAATATCTTACGAATTAAACGAACGTTGGAAAATGCCATTATGCGCGCTCTGCCCATGCCGGAATCGGCGCTCGGCCGCGGACTTTTGACCGGCGGTAGCGCCAGTTTTACCGATGCCTTCAGACAAGCCATGCAGCGTACCGGCACGAGCCATATAGTTGCCATTTCCGGTTACAACGTTACTATTGTCATATTAATATTCTTTCTCGCGGTGCGCCGACGGCTTGGTTATTGGGTCGCGCTCGGGAGCGGTTTTGCCGCCCTGGCTACCTTTGTCATACTAACCGGCGCTAGCGCGAGCATTGTAAGAGCCGGCATCATGGGTTCGCTCTTTTTACTGGCCAAACTTGCCGGGCGGCAAAACCGCGTCGCATACACGGTCTTTTTAGCCGCCGGTGTTATGGTGGCGCTCAATCCTCTTATAGTTCGTTACGATGCCGGTTTCCAGCTCTCGTTTTTGGCGATATTGGGGTTAGTGTATTATTCTAAGTATTTCGATGGTATTTTTGCCCGACGCCTGCCGTATTATAAACGACTTGGCGGTTCGGTGCGCGAAGCCGTATCGTCAACCTGCGCCGCCCAGCTCGTCACGTGGCCAATCATTGCCGGTATGAGCGGGCAGATATCATTGGTGGCGCCACTAGTTAATGCCATTTTGCTGCCTCTCGTGCCGCTCACCATGGCGGTCAGTTTCACGGTCGCGCTCGTCGCGTTGGCATCGCCTCTCATCGGGCAAACAGTATCGTTTTTGGCATGGTTGCCGCTAACATTATTTGTTCGGATAATAGCAGGTGCGTCCCATCTCCCCGCCGCCGCC
>CAYHTS010000057.1:0-4101 GCA_964359635.1 uncultured Candidatus Saccharibacteria bacterium
ATCAAAATCAATGACCGTCCCTTTGAGTATTTCATGGCTAGTTTATGGGCGTATCTTTTCAAGCCGCGTCGCCGAATCTGGCAGCAGGGCTATGAATTCCGTCGCGTCGTTATGATGGCGCCGCCGGAAAAAAAGGAAGCTATCAACGCGGCATCCGGCAAGAGAGCAACTCTTGATGAAATCGCCGGCCGCCTCGAGTCACAAGCTAGTAACACCGGTTCTGTATTGCCAGCGAGCAATACAAAACCGCAAGATACAGGTACAGCCAACACCCACCCCACCCAACACCCCCCTGATAAGGGGAGGAGAGGAAGGGTCGGGGCTACGCCGAGCGGTCAAGATACAGGCGCACCTAACACCACACCAACAAATGCTCGTTTCACTGTTGAGGACCTCAAAAGAGGTCAGGAGGCGACAAGCTCAATCCCAGTTCAAACTACCCAAAGCGTGAATCCCCCAGCGCCAGCGCCTCCCGTTACCCAACCTGCTCCGGCCCCTCCCGACGCCCCGACCGGAACGTCGGGGGTCGGGATCCCGACATCAGCAGATCGTCGGGACAAGCCCACCGCCGCCAGTGTTTTGAAGAGCATCGGCAGTATCTTTTCTAAACACAGCGCCCCGGACACCAATGCCTCGGTCGCACAAACCGCCACACCGTCTAACCCCGGCCCAGCGCCAATTAGTCAGCCAACCCCTCCTCCCGCCCAGCAGTACCCGTACTTTTAATTTTAAGTTGCAAATTTTGAATTTTAATTATCGTTTGAGCCCCAGTGGGGTGAGAACTATCGGCAAAGTTAGTTCTCGGATTACCTCGAACAATATAATCTGACTCCACGATTTGAAATTTGAAAATAATAATTTGAAATTGTTATTATGCCTCCCAAACCAATAAAAGGCGTACCGACCCAGGAGCACTTGCCGTTTAGCGCGGTCTACCAAGACACGCTTATTTTGAAAAACGGCGAATTCCGCCAAATCATTATGGTGAGCTCCATCAACTTCGGCCTCAAATCAGAAGAGGAACAAAATGCCATCTTGTATTCCTACCAATCATTTCTTAACTCCCTGCCTTTCCCTATCCAAATCCTCATCCGCTCGCGACAAATAGACCTGGCCGAATACCTTAACAACCTGAAAAAGCATATGTTCCAGCAGCCCAATGAGCTCATCCGCTACCAAACGCAGGAATATGTGGACTTTATTTCACGGCTCATAAGCATCGCCAACATTATGGATAAGAAATTCCTCATTGTTGTACCTTACGCCAAACCCAACGTTAAAACCGGCATCTTCACTCCCAAGCACCCGGCGCTACAAGTTTCACTCAAAGATTTCGAGGACGTGAAAATGGAGATGCGCAAGCGCATCGAGGTCGTCCAGCAGGGCCTCGCGTCGCTCGGCTTGCAGTCAGTAGTGCTGACGACCGAACAGGTTATTGAATTGCTTTATGCCAGTTATAACATCACCGAAAGTATGCGTGAAAAACTGCAAAATACCGGCGAACTGGCGCAAACCGCCATCGAGCAGAGAGTGGAGGGACAAAAGCCGGAGAAGGGTTCAGGGCCTGGGGATTTGGGATTAGGACAGGCAGAGCAAACAGGAACTCATATACCAGTTCAAGGAGAAGGTCAAGGGAACGGTTCTGGGTCTGGGGTTTCGGCTTTGGGAGGAGCTACCCAAACCCAAGAACCAAATACCCAACCCCAAACCCCCAATTTCATTTCCGGCACAGGCAATCAGTTTAATCCCGCGCCAACCAACCTGAACCGCCAGGTTCCACCTTCCCCAGCCAGCTCAAACCAATCACCGGCTCCGCAAGGGCCCATAAACATACCCATCAAACAATAGCTTAAGGTTAGTCGTTAGACGTTAGAAGTTAGACGTAATTCCTCCGACGCTTAACACTTAACCCCTAACACTTAACAGCAAACTATGTTCGACTTCATCACCAACCGAGCTTCCAAGCAAGACAAGGCGGCCGAGAAAAACCTCAATCGGGAATCGGTCAATCTTTTAGATGCCGTATCGCCGGCCAGTTTTGTTATAACCCCCAACTATCTACAGCTCAATGAACTCTATGTACGAACGTGCTTTGTCTACGCATACCCGAGATTTTTGAATACCAACTGGATGAGTCCCATCGTCAATTCAGATGTGGTAATGGACATCGCCATGCACATCGCCCCCCTCGACGCGCGCCTTTTCGTAACACACCTTCGCAAGCAACAAGGCAAACTTGAGTCAAGCCGCCAGATAGAGCAGGAGAAGGGTTTTGTCCGCAATCCGGAGCTCGATACCGCCATCGGCGACATCGATACCCTGCGGGAGGACCTGCAAACCGGCCAACAGCGCATTTTCAAGGTCGCTCTCTACTTCACCATCTACGCCAAAAGCGTCGAGGAACTCAACACGCTTACCGACCAGATCGAATCCACTCTCGGCGGTATGATGGTTAACACCAAACAAACCATATTCCAGATGGAACAGGGCTTCAACTCCACCCTGCCCTTCGGCAATGACCAGATAAGCATCTACAAAAACCTCGATACCAACACCGCCAGCACCACTTTCCCCTTTGTCAGCGCCACGCTTTCCGGCAACGAGGGCATCCTCTACGGCATTAATCGCCACAATAACTCGCTCATTCTCTTTGACCGCTTCAAGCTGGAGAATGCCAATCTTGTCGTTTTTGCCAAATCCGGCGCCGGCAAAAGTTATACCGTTAAACTCGAGGCCTTGCGCAGTTTGATGTTCGGCACGGACGTGCTGGTCATTGACCCCGAAAATGAATACAAGGCCCTCACCAATGCCGTAGGCGGCAGTTATTTTGAGATGAGCTTAAACTCCGAAAAACGCATTAATCCCTTCGACTTACCAAAGGCATCAAGCGACGAAACAGGCGAGATGGTACTCCGAAGCGCCGTTTCCGACCTCACGGGGCTTATTTCCATTATGGTTGGCGGACTTTCCCCCGAAGAATCGGCAATTCTCGACAAAGCCATCTATGAAACATATGCTCTCCGCGACATCACCGTTGACATCCGCTCCCACACCAACCCGCCGCCGCTCCTTCAGGACTTGCGCAATGTGCTACAAAATATGAACGGCGCCCAATCGCTAACCCAGCGGATGAGCAAATATGTTGACGGCTCGTTCGCCGGCCTCTTCAACCAGCCGACCAACTTTGAGCTCGACCGCGGTATGGTTTGCTTTTCCATCCGCAATCTGGAAGACCAATTACGACCGGTTGGCATGTATATGATATTGAATTACGTTTGGAGTAAGATTCGCCACCAGATGCGCAAGCGCGTCTTAGTCATTGACGAAGCGTGGCTTCTCATGCAATTTCCCGATTCCGCCCGCTATGTCTATTCACTCGCCAAGCGCGCTCGTAAATACTACTTAGGGCTAACCATCATTAGCCAGGACGTGGAGGACTTCCTGAATAGCGAACAGGGACGAGCGGTGCTTAATAACTCATCACTGCAAATACTATTAAAACAATCGCCAACCGCCGTTGAGCGGCTGGCGGAAGTATTTAACCTTACCGAAGGAGAAAAGTTCCTGCTTCTTGAGTCAAATATCGGCGAAGGCCTGTTTTTCGCCGGCACCAATCACGTCGCCATTCAAGTAGTCGCCTCGTACGCCGAAGACCAGATAATTACCACCGACCCGGCGCAACTCCTGGCCGCTAAAGAAGCCGAAACTGCCACCAATACTCCCACGCAAGTGGTATCATCAAAGATAGGCGAAAGCCAACCGCCAGCCGCCGAGAGTCAGAATATTCAGCCGACGGTGGCTCCACAGCCGCCGACCGCCGCGCCTCCACAGCCCCCCGTTAACCAACCGCCGGTTCAACAGTAGATTTAATAATTAGTGTCATTGCGAACCCCAGCGGGGGTGAAGCAATCTGACTCACCAGAGTCATCCTGAGCTTGTCGAAGGATCTGGGCCCAGATTGCCGCGCTCCTCAGAAGTCGCTCGCAATGACAAATAATCAGCCCCCTAACTTAGAAATTAGAAATTCTTATGCCCAATATTCCCATTCCCCCCATCACCCCGCCACAAGTACCACCCCAAGCGCCACCAGGCGCCAATGTT
>CAYHTS010000058.1:0-4064 GCA_964359635.1 uncultured Candidatus Saccharibacteria bacterium
TTGATGAACCAGATATGGTGGCAACCCAAAGTTCCCTTGCATACCGAAATCTGCTGTCCCGGACCATACATCTCTAACCCATTATAAACGATGTAGGAAGCGGCGGCGGTATTGCTGATACAAAATGTTTTGCCCGCACAGTTTATCTTCGGCGATTCACCTGAGTAAGCGCGATATGTAATGTAGTTGCCGGGTGTTCCGGAATTTACAGGTTTTAAGTTTCCTTCAGTGTATATCCCTCCGCGAATGAAAACTAGATCTCCGGCGGCTGCATCATGATTATGGGACCGATGAATGGTTCAGTCCACGCAGCCTCGGCTTCGCCAAAAAACAAAAACACTCCGGCTAAAAATATTATTGAGAAAACAATTTTCATATTTTTTTCATAGCAAGTGACACGAGATGGTCGAGAAGTTTCGGAAACGAAAGCCCTATCGCCTCCGATGCTTTCGGAAGGAGGGATTCGGAAGTCAGCCCGGGAAGAGCGTTCGCCTCGAGGATAAAAATGCCCTTTTCGAAATTCTAAAATCCGAGCGCGAGTAGTGGCGGAGCCCCAAAGCCCTGTGCGCCGCAATTGCGCTCTCTTGTATTTTTTTTGATGTCTCGGGATCGAAATTTGCCGGGCATATTTCTTTCGTAGTCCCATCATACTTCGCCTTATTGTCGAAAAATTTTCCGGAGACGGGAATAATCTCGACAACCGGCAATGCATAGTATTTTTGGCCGCGGAAATTTTCCAAAACTCCGCAGGTTGCCTCACGGCCTGCGATGTATTCCTCCGCGATAGCTCTATCGCTATACATGAACGCTTCAGAGAGCGCCCCTATGAGCTCCGGAATATTTCTAGCAACGCTTACCCCTACCGATGAGCCACGGTCTTGAGGCTTAATAACCCAAGGAGAAAAAAGAGATTCGTGAATTTCTTTGGCTTTTTCACGCAAATCCCCTCCCTTTTCCACCGCAAGCCACTTAGGAACCTTAAGCCCCGCTTTTTTGAATAAATCTTTTGAAGCTACTTTATTCATAGCCAGCGCAGACGGAATTATGCCGGATCCGGTATACGGCAAAGAGTAGGCTTCGAATATTTGCTGAACCTTTCCGTCCTCGCCGAACTCCCCGTGAAGCGCGTTAAAAATTGCATCAAACTTAACGAGAATCTTGTGCGCCGGGGCGGGAAACCCGTTTTCGTGCCAAACGCCGTTCTTAGTTATAAGAACATCATATGCTTTATATTTATCCTTTGGCAGGAAATTAAGCACATTTTGCCCAGTCAAAAGAGAAACCGAATACTCCAAACTCGGCCCCCCGCGCAACACGCCAATTCTAATTTTCCCCATTAGATAATTTTAACACAACCAATTTTGTTTATTTAATCTATAATATAATCATGTCCCGTCGAGGTTTTGGTTTAGTGGAAACTCTTGTCGGCGTTGCCGTCTTTTTGGTAATCGCGATTACCGTATATCAGGTTTATACGCGCCTTTTCGAAGGGGCAAATTTCTCGGAGACAAAAATAATCGCCGCCGCGCTTGCTAACGAGCAAGCTGAAATCATCAGAAATCTTCCATTCTCTGATGTTGGGCTAGTGAGCGGAATTCCTATAGGTAAAATACAGCCCGTGCAAAACACCACCAAAAGCGGGAGAGAGTTCATTGTTACTACAACGATACGAAACGTCGATGATCCATTTGACGGACTTTTGGGCGGGGCGCCTAACGATCTCTCGCCGGCAGATTACAAGCTGGTTGAAATTAATATAACGTGCTCGAACTGCAAAAGTTTTATTCCTGTTTCTTTTACGACAAGCGTTGCGCCGAAAAATCTCGAAACCGTTTCGAACAACGGAGCGCTTTTTATACAGGTATTCGACGCAAACGGAGTGGCAATCTCTGGCGCATCGGCGCATATTGAGAATAATGCCGCCTCGCCGGCGATAGTTATAGATGATGTCACCAACAACGCAGGCATGCTGCAAATCGTCGACGCGCCGCCGGGAGTTGAGACCTACGAAATAACAGTTACAAAATCGGGCTATACGACTGATAAAACTTATCTTTCTGGAGCTCCTACCAACCCTAACCCCCTAAAGCCTCACGCCACGGTTGCGATACAGCAAGTAACCAGCATAAGCTTCGCGATTGATCGCGTTTCAACAATGGATGTTGCCAGCGTGTCGAGCACATGCGCTCCCATCGGAAATATCGATTTTTCGATGTCGGGATCGAGATTAATTGGCACGGTGCCCGACGTATTTAAATACAGCCAAAATCATACCACCAACGCTTCTGGAATAAAATCCATAACGAACCTGGAATGGGATACATATAATTTAAATTTTACGGACACTATTTATGATCTCGCGGGCTCAATTCCCCTCCTACCTATCATCCTTGCGCCGAACGCCGTACAGGACGTCAAATTTATTATGGTGCCGAAAAACCCGCAATCACTAATGGTAACCGTCAAAGACGCCGTGACCGGACTGCCCGTGTCGGACGCTTTGGTTAACCTCGTAGGCCCCGGATACGACACAACTCTAACAACAAACCGCGGGTTCCTGACACAGACCGATTGGTCGGGCGGCTCCGGACAGGCGAGCTTTACCGATCCCACTATGTATTTTGAATCTAGCGATGGGATCTCTGTCACAAGCCCAGCGGGGGAAATTAAACTTCGTGAGATTTTCGGAATCTACGACAGTTCAGGTAATCTTACATCCTCATCTTTTGATATAGGTTCACCCGGTAATTTTCATAACATAATATGGCAGCCGACAGCCCAGCCGCCCGATACAGGCGCAGACAGCGTCAAATTCCAAATCGCAACCAATAACGATAATGCGACTTGGAATTTTCTTGGTCCGGACGGCACCTTAAACACTTACTACACAACCTCAAGCTCGAATATAAACGCAGTACATAATAACGACAGGTACTTTAGATATAAGGCGTTTTTATCGACAGCATCAACGATGTGGACACCAAACATCGCGGATGTTTCATTCACATTTACTTCTTCCTGCGTCCCGCCCGGGCAGGTTATTTTCACCGGGCTCGCGAACGGGAATTATGACATTAATATAACGCACGCGCTCTACCAAAATTATTCCTCACCAGTAAATATCGGCGCTTCGTGGCAGGCGCACGAAGCAGTATTGAATCCATAATATGAAATATAAAAAGGGTTTCAGTTTAATAGAATTTCTGACGGTCATATTTATCGTAAGCGTTGTCTCCATCGCTATAGGAATTTTTTCAAAAGATATTTTCTCGCTCTCGCGCATCCTTGGAGCCGACCTTTCAAGCCAGCAGGAAATGCGCGTGGCACTGAAACAAATTTCCGCCGAACTGCGCTCGACTTCGTTATCGAGCACCGGATCATTTGCAATCGCGGAAGCAAGCTCCACATCCCTTACCTTCTACAGCGATATAGATGACGACGGAACGAAAGAGCGCCTGCGCTATTTTCTGCAAAATTCTGTCCTAAAGCGCGGCGTGCTCGTTCCCACGGGAAATCCTCTTTCTTATAATCCGGCGAACGAAACTGTTACAGATTTGGTTCGAGGAGTATATGCAACCGCCGCCACGCCAATATTTTCCTACTATGACACAAACTACGATGGGCAATCAGCTCCCCTTGCACAGCCTGTAACCACAACGCAGGTGCGCCTTATTAAAATCAGCATAACAGTGGGGAATGTGACAGTAACCACGCAGATATCGTTAAGAAATATAAAAGATAATTTATGAGGCATAGAATCTTACAACGGGGACAACTTTTAATCCAAGTTTTAGTTTTCGGATCTATAGCAATTTTGTTTTTAGTCGGACTTGTTTCTTGGCTGGGGATTTCTATAAGAGCGGGGCGGATCACGACAGAAAGGGAACTAGCAATCCAGATAGCGGAGGCGGGTAGCGACTATTACCGCTGGCACCTCGCGCATGCACCCACGGATTACCAAGATGGGACTGGGGGGCCGGGACCGTATGTACATCCATATTTTGATAAAGACGGAAACCAAATCGGCGAATTTAGTTTAGACATAATTTCCCCGCCCATAGGCT
>CAYHTS010000059.1:0-4022 GCA_964359635.1 uncultured Candidatus Saccharibacteria bacterium
GACCGTCGAGTTGTTTTGAATATGCCGGACAAAAAGGAACGATTTGAAATTCTGAAATTGCATTCGGCCAATAAACCCATCGAGAAAAGTGTCGATTTTGAAAAAATCGCCGGCTCAACCGCCGGTATGAGTGGCGCTGACATAAGAAACATTGTAAACGAGGCGGCGATTCTCGCGGCGAGAGACAATAGTCGCACCATTTCCCAGGGCGATTTTAATAGGGCGATGGAAAAGATATTGCTTGGCCCAGAACGGCGTAATAGAGTGCTTTCGGTTAAGGAGCGCAAAATTACCGCTTACCACGAGGCGGGCCACGCAATAGTTGGTAAAATATTGGAGCATACCGACCCGGTGCATAAAATTAGCATTGTTTCTCGCGGCATGGCGCTGGGTTATACCTGGAGTGTGCCGGAAGAGGACAAATATCTGCAAAACAGAGATCAGTTTGAGGATAGCGTTGCACAACTATTGGCGGGTAGGGCGGCGGAAGTTCTAACTTTTGGTCAAGCAACAACTGGTTCGAGTAACGATTTAGAACATGCTACGAAAATCGCCAGAGATATGGTGAAGGTTTATGGTATGAGCAAGAAGTTGGGACCGGTTAAACTGGGCGAAAAAGAAGAGCTGGTGTTCCTCGGCCGCGAATTGGGAGAGCATAAGACCTACTCGGAAGAGGTGGCGAAAGAAATAGACGAAGAGATAAAGCAAATTATCGTGGATGGTGAGAGTAGGGCTTCCACGACACTCAAAAAATATAAAAAAACTCTCGACCAGCTGGCTGATATGCTAGTCAAACAGGAAGTTGTCGAACGCCCCGAATTCGACGCCCTCTTCAAGGCAAGTTAGGGGTTAATGGTTAGGCGTTAGAAGTGATGGACTAGGTACCCGTTTGCACTGCGGCGGTGGGTTATTGGGTTGATTGAATTATAAATGCTGGGCAAAGCGAAGAGGGCCGTGAGGCCCTCGGGTGGTTTTGGTCAGGGTAACTACTAGGACATTACGCCCTCGAAGCTGCGATACAGCGGCGCCTCCGGACAGAGCTTGGGAGCAACATCGATATAGCGTATCTCATCTTCCAGTAGGTCTATGATTCGGGTTCTGATTTCTTCCTTCCAGTCGTGAAGCAAACCAGCAGCTGCCTCTACGAGCTTTTCGAGACTGCTGTGTCTGCTGGTGACGATTCTGGTGACGACTAGCGCCTCGTGGATGGCGTATGCTTTGTTCACTGACTCCTGAATCTGACCTTTGTGAGCGATGATTGCTGATGGATTTCTTTCACTGTATATCCACGCTGGCAACAGGTTGGGTGTTTCATCCTCTCGTCTCTGAAGTGCCTGCAGAGCTTGATGGCAACCACACAGAGCGGTAAAGAGCCGTACACAGAAACAGCTCTGATGATAGTCCGTGCCCTGCCGTCCCCCAAGGTTCATCATGGCAGTGTATTCCTCCTTGGCGAAGTGACCGCAGTAAAGGTCTGTTGTGGCCAGTTCCAGCTTATCGACACCACAATGAGCAGCGATATCAGCCAGGAAGTCGAAGTGCGGGCAATATCGCTTAACCCCCAGATACGTAGCGGATGTTGTTGGCAGCGCCCATGGTTGAAACTCGTTCCAACCCATCCCTTGGTTTCCTGGGGGATGCTCGATAACGAAGACCGATGTGTCAAAGAGCTGTACCTTATCAGGTGCTTTCCCCTGTTGTTTGTCTGATGGCACTAGTGCCACGCTCCCTTCTCGGTTCACACCAAAAGGCGTACCTGAAATATAGCAAAGAGTTCTCGCTATAACAATAGATGCCCGTTTACACCCCGGAGGTGTAAACGGGTACTGGGGTTGCTTGGGGTGGGGATTTGCGGTATGTCTAGGATAACTTAGCTGTCAGGGGGCGAGCGTACATGAACAAACCGGTTAGTCCAAAGATCGTAGCGTTGCGAGTGATTCTTTATATCGAGGGCAAGGGGGTATTGTTGGTTCAGCGCGCCAAAGAAGAATATGCTGCTTCCACCTGGGAGTTACCAGGTGGCAAGATTGACGACGACAGTATGTCGTTGACCGAAGCTGCTCAACGCGAATTCTATGAAGAGACTGGCATCCATATCCTAGTTAGTTCTGATGCCGCATACTACTGGGATATGAGGTCTAATCATCCCGATTACCACGGTATCCGCTACGTCTGCCTGATTGTCAATGGTTACCTGCAGTATCCTGGCGCATATGGTGTTGTTCTCTCTAAGGAGCATCAGGCCGATGCTTGGGTAGAGCCGACGCCTTCCGGTGTGGACGAGTTTCAAAATCAGCATGGTCCACTGATGCAGGAGACGATAGACGCGATATCGCATTACTATTCGCGCTATATTCTCACGGCGCGATCGCTTGAACTCCGCGACCAAAGGATTCGCGATCTTGAGCAGAAAAATAGGATGCTCATGGAACGCGAATAAAACCAGTGAAACGAAGGAGGCGAACGGCGTGTTAAAGCGGTTAGGGGGCAAGGGGAGGGTCTGTTGGTCGAGAGTGGAGACGCTCGCCCGGAAGGTCCGTCAGCTTGAGAAGAAGATAAGCGTAGCCCAGTGGGCGGGTGACGAAGAGAGAGCAGACTACCTACGGGATGAAGTTGCCTCCCTAAGTCAAAGGGGTGATACCTACCGTTCCTTCATCGTCTCGCCGGGTCGTCATATTGTAAATACATCTTCAAAGGGAGGTGATGGCGGTGGCAAGCGACAACGCTGGCGACATACGTCTTAGCTTTGAGGGTTTCATAGCATGCCCGGAAAGGCAGAAGGATCTTGAGCGGTCGCGACGCAAGTCTATCTTGTTCGCGGGAGACATTCGCTGGCGGCAAAGGGAGGCGCGCGCCAGAAACGAGCGATGGGGAGAACAGCGAATGCAGTAGTTTTCATGGGGTGCCGCGTTGCGCGGCACCCCATTTCTATGGGATTTTATTTAATAATTTTGTTACGATACCTAGGTGGATATATTAGCCGGACTTAACCCCATGCAGAAGGAAGCGGTGCTGGCGACCGAAGGGCCGGTGCTTATTTTGGCGGGCGCGGGTAGCGGCAAAACCAAGGCGCTCACACACCGTATAGCTTATTTAATGCGCGAAAAAAAAGTATCTCCCTACAACATCCTAGCGGTAACATTTACCAATAAAGCGGCGCGCGCCATGGCGGAGAGGGTCGCGGGACTGCTGGCTGATAAGAGGTCGCAGGTCGCAGGTCGCAGGTCGTCGGAAGCTAGTTGTCAATCGTCTGACGGCCAGCGACCAACGTCGTATGGAACTAATCTGCCGTGGCTTGGCACCTTTCACTCTATCTGCGTGCGGATTCTGCGGCGGGAAATAGAGAAGTTGGGGTACGACCGTGACTTTACTATCTTTGACGTACGCGATTCGCTTACGACAGTCAAGAAAGCGATGCTTGAACTCAAAATAGACCCGAAGCAGTATAACGCCAATGCCTTTCGCAATATGGTTTCCGGCGCCAAGAATGAAATGGTGAGCGCCAAGGAATATGAGGGCTATGTCGAAGGGCATTTCCAAGAAATCGCCGCCAAAGTATTCCATCGTTACGATATGATGCTCAAAGCTGCCAACGCGCTTGACTTTGACGACCTGCTCAATAAAACAGTTGAATTATTTCTTAAACATCCGGAGGTTCTAGCGCGCTACCAGCAGCAATTTCGCTACATCTTGGTTGACGAGTACCAAGACACAAACCACACGCAATATTTGTTTTGCAAAATGTTGGCCAAGGAGCACCGCAATATATTTGTTATTGGGGATGATTGGCAATCGATCTATACGTTTCGAGGTGCTCGGTTTAGGAATATTTTGGACTTTGGAAAGGACTATCCGGAAGCAAAAATCATCAAACTTGAAGAAAATTATCGTTCGACGCAAAACATTCTCGATGCGGCGCAATCGGTGATTACCAAAAATACCGAGCGTTCCGATAAGGAATTGTGGACCAAGCGAGGGCGAGGGGAGCTGGTCACATTTTTTGAGGCGCCGGAAGGGCGGGT
>CAYHTS010000060.1:0-4011 GCA_964359635.1 uncultured Candidatus Saccharibacteria bacterium
TTTATACTTTCATCAATTTTCGCAATTTCGCGATAGACGTTTTTGAGCCAATTCCACGACACCTGTTTAGCTAGCGGCAGTAGCCGGCTGACGACAAAAGGCCGCGTCTTGAGCTTGGAAGCTAGTTGGTTTGGCGCTACCCCCTCCGCGAGGTAGGCCTTGGTCCAAAGGAGCTGGCGATACTGATAAGCGACCGCGCCCAGAACGCGGAGGGGATCTTCGTCCTGGCGCCAGAGATCGAGCATGAAATGGACGGTCTCGTAAGCTCGTTTGTCCGATAAAGCCCCGAGCATTTTAAAGCTATCGCTGTCAGAGCGTCGCGCGGTGAAGAGAGCGACATCGTCCTCGTTAATCTCTCGTCCCTCCACCCAAAGCTCGAGCTGGGTAATGACTTGATGCAATTGGCCGCTGTCGCCTTCGAGGTTTGCGGTCAGCGCGTTGCGTGCTGCCGGAGAAAGCTTTAGGTTGGCGCGGCGCGTCTCAACTTCAACATAGCGTGCCCAAGACGCGCCCCAAAGCGGGTCGAATGTTTCGACTCGCGCTTGCTTAACAAGGTCTTTGAAGAATTTTGTGCGCTTATCGGGGGCGCTTGTTTCGGCAAAGATAATGGCAGTAGTCGGGGAAATTTGTGAAGCGGCAGATAAGACTTTCAGTGCCTCCTCGCTTGAGAGCGCGCGTAAGGCCCCCATAACAATTATCTGCCGCGACGGTCCCAAAAAAGGCGTGGCTAGGACTTGGGAAGCGAATCTGGCGGTATCCCAGCTGTCGCTGGCATCAATCACCAGACGATTCAGCTCGTCGACAATGTAGAGCTCTTTGAGCCGCTTCCGGAGACGATAAGCGTCGGAACCGTAGATGAAGATAAGTTTATTCATTAATATCTAAATTTCAAACTACAAGCACCAAATATCAAATAAAATCAAAGCTCCAATTATCAAAAGTTTTCGGTTTTTAGTTTTTGGTACTTATTTGTAACTTGTTATTTGTAACTTGGAATTTTAGAACAAGGCGGTTTGGTCTCCGCTGGCGCGGTGGCTCATGGGGAGGCGGGGAATAATCGAAGTCATGCCGAGGGTACGCAGAAATTTTTCCGCCGCCGCGCGGTCGTAATCGTGGACTTTGGCATCATTCAACTTAAAATCGAGCGTAACGTTGGTGTGGATGCGAGCGAGTTTTTGGCTTAATTCGGCCATCTCGCGGCCTTTCTCCAGCTTGGCGCGTGTCGCATCGGATTTAACTTTATCGAGGTTGCGGTAGAGATTTTCTACAGAGCGAAACTCTTTGAGCAGCTCGGTGGCGGTTTTCTCGCCGACACCCGGCACGCCCGGGATGTTGTCCGACGCGTCGCCCCGCAGGGCTTTATAATCAATTATTTGAGAGGGCGTTAGACCGTAACGGCCGGCGACGGCGACGCTATCGTAGATCGTTGGCGGCTGGAGGCCGCGCTGGGGCAGAGCCACCTTAACTTGCCGATTAACGAGCTGGAGCGCGGCGCCGTCGCCGGTGAGGATGATAACCTCGGCAACTTTCAGCTCTTTGGGTATGCGGTGGGCGAGAGTGCCAATGATATCATCGGCCTCGTAACCAGCGACGCCGAAACACGGCACTTCGAGTGATGTGAGAAATTCCTTGACGATAGGTATCTGGTCGTAGAGCTCCTGTGGCGCTTTTACCCTCTTGGCTTTGTACTCGGCAAACAAGTCGTCGCGGAATGTTTTACCGGGCAGATCAACCGCTACCGCGACATGGGCTGGCTGAAACTGCTTGAGCGCCGACAGAAATATCCGCGCGAAGCCAAAAACGGCGTTGGTCGGACGCCCCTTACGGTCGGTGAGCGTCGGCGGGAAGGCGTGAAAGGCGCGATGAATGATGGCATTGCCATCCACCAGCAAGAAAGTTGTTTGCCCCTTGATATTTTGTTGCATCTTCTCTATCATAATACCTTGTACCCCTCGGGTACAATAACGATAGGCATTTTGACATGGAGGTGAGAAGGGTGGACGTTAGGACATTCAAGCTGTATAGCCTACTAGTGGCTGGCGGGTGGCTGGCAATGGAGCTGACGGCTCGTATCGGACCGTCACTTGCTCGCGAGATCGTCGCCGACTGTCGATGGTTATTGCTACTTCTAGATATCACCGGCATAGCCCTGCTGATATCAATCCTATACTGCGGCACAGGCCAGGACACGTTTTTCCCCCCGAGACGGAACCTCATCGTGCTCGCGTCGGCGCTTACCTGTCCGTGGCTAATGGCCTGGTTTGCCGCTTACATTTGCTGGGCATTTGCCATGGGTTGCGTATGGCTTGGCCGTTGTCTCGTTGAGCAATGCTACAAGAACCGGACGGAGAGTTAGCTCATTATGCCGGCGGCCCAAACTCATGGCCGCCGGTGTTAATAGTCGTACTGTATTTAATTGCTTATCTAGCTTAACAAACAAAAAAGGCCCCAGTGGGGCCTTTTTTGTATGACCTATTTGATGTTAACGAGTGACGCTAATGATGGCGTCCTGTTCCGCGGCGGGCGCGGATACGGTAATTCTACCGGACGTTCCATCTTTCAGGATGGTGTAGCCGGTGCCATTGCCACCCGAGGTTTTGGGGTCAACCGGCGCGGCGACAATATATTTGCCGCTAGCCGTGAGTGCCGAAAGGTCAACCAGACCCGTACAGCTAGCCGCGCCAGAGGCGCAAATTTCGGTTGCTGTCGCGCTGATGTCGCTTGGCACATCGCCGCTGTTGTCAACCGAGTATTGGTAAACGGCATTTAAAATAGTGTTTACCTCGCTAGAACGCTCGGCGTTGCGGCTTTCCGCCAACTGCTTGCCGGGGTTAATGGCAATGATAACGATGGCGGCCAATATCGCGATAATCGCGATAACCAACAATATTTCAAGAAGCGTAAAGCCCCCTGAACGGCGGGAAAGTTTTCCCATACAAACCTCCTTATAGTTACATTATATATTCTAATTATAGAATAGATGTTTTTACAAATATTACAAGGGCGCGAAATCCGCTAATTCGCGCCAGTAGTTGAGCTTAATCTGCGGACTAACCTGTTTAATCGATATTTCGACGCGGCGCTTGGTGCTCGAAACAGTGCCTTCGACTCTTATGGTCGGAGTTTGCGTCCCGGCGCCGATGAGGGGCAAGATAGTGCAGGCGCCACGCGTGAAATTAACGGTTTCGCCGCCGGCATAAGCGGCATTGCCCTTGAGAGTGTTTAAGGCCTTCTCGGCACAGCTGTCAGTGTAAGCCGCGGCATGAGCGGAATCTATCTGATATTGAGTCGTTTGCAAGCTGTCGGTGCCAAGCAGAAGCAAGCCGAGGACCACGGAAATTGTGACGGCGCCGATGACTATTATGCTTAGAAGGGTAACAAAACCCGAGCGATTAGTATTCATATTTATTTAAGGCACGCTTCTTGTGCTGGCCGAACCATAAAAAGTTTTTTCGTAATTATAGCCGGCTCTTTGCTCCTCGGTAATAAAAAAGAGGGTAAAGGTAATCTTGATTTCATCAGGGTGGTCGGCGTCAATTGCCATATTCTGGACGGAAAAATCCTTGATGCCGGTTTTGGTTGAAAGCAGGGCGATGGCAGAAAGCGCGCCGGCTTCCTTTATGCCTAGCCCCGCGCCGGCAATTTCAATAACTGTTGGGTTGGTCGCCGCGTCTGACGTGGCAATTTGGATACCAGTTGTCGAGCTAGTTTGAGGCGCCGGCGCGGTAACTCTAGTGGCATTTCTAACCTCTCTGGTAATTCTTTGTATTAACAGCTCACCTTGGCTTTCCACCTCATAGGTGGCGCGGTTTTTCTCTCTGATTTGAATGACGTTGGCGAGCAATGTGGAGGCGGTGAGTGTTATGACGCTGGCCAGCGCTAGATACAAGAGAAGCTCAAGGATGGTGAAGGCTTTATGCTTAATCATTGGGGCGCGAGTATAATAACGGATTGGTTGTTGGCGACGCCGGTGATGAAGGCCCGGTCTTTGGCATTATCATACGCGACGCC
>CAYHTS010000061.1:0-3937 GCA_964359635.1 uncultured Candidatus Saccharibacteria bacterium
TGCCATCAATCATGAACCTTGAACCAATAAGTCTTGGCATAAAATCAAGTACCACTGCTTCTCTTATCGGCACGAGTTCACCAGTACCACGAGAGGTATATTCTGCCGGTATTTCTGCATGTCTAAGGTTTTCAAAAGGAGGAGTTGTCATACGTTATACTTTACAATAAATTATACAGTAAGTCAATTTAACTTGGTTCGAATCCTGCTTGCTCTAATCAAGGAGTTAATAAAACCTCAAAAAACAGAGGTCATCATGCATATGCTTTGGTACAGCACGCTAGCCAAGGTTCGAACTACTCTCGTAGCGTGAGCGAAAGGAAAACTCAGAAACCCAAAAATCCAACCCGTTGCCGCTAAAAAGTATAGCGAGCCCCATATTTTTGAGGACATCGGGCAAAACAGATGAAGTTGGTAGGTTGTTGGTGAATAAAGCCGAGACTTAGTTCGAACTTCCCTTAAAAAGAGTGAGGACCGACCACAAGGGAGTTGTCGAGGCGCGGCGATGGCCGTCAGCCAGCTTCAATCTGCTTTTGGCTGCGTCCGAAAAAAGATGGGGCGAGCGTCACTTGTCCACATATTTTACAGATTACAAAAATATTTATGTAGTAAAACGAACATAAACATACTTCCGCAAAAGCCGCCAATTAGTGATAGAATAGATGTAGAGTAATATATACTTGACTATTGAAAACTAAAGTTTTATAATTACATTAACCAATAGCGCTCTTAAGGCGTTAAAAGGGAATAAATTATGCCAAATAACACTGTAACTACCAGTCTAAACATTGAATCTATCGTCCAAGACATACTCGGTACGATCGATAGGGAACGTGAGCGGGAAATTATTGCCCGCCGGTTTGGTTTGTTTGACCGCCGGGAAACCCTGGAACAGATCGGTGAGTTGCTCGGTATTACCCGCGAACGGGTCCGTCAGCTGGAAAAGGTTGTTATAACTAAACTCAAAGCCGCTGGCGAGGATTTGCCGCATATCAAAGAGGTAGAGGCCGTCTTTGGCGATCACTTGACCCAGATGGGCAATGTCGCCCGGACCGGCGAAATCACCAAGCGCTTAGCCCCGGAGAACACCAAAATCGACCAGTCGCGAATCGCATTTTTGGCCCATTTGGCGCCAAACATTGCTGTCATTGACGACAACGATCACTTTTATCACTGCGTCGGCTTGGCTGGAAAACATAGCGAAAAGGCTATTCGAGACAATGTTGGTAAAGTAGCCAATGCCATAACTGCGATCGGTGAGCCAACTAATATCGAAGCGATTGCAAAAGAAGTTGGTAGCAGCGATCTCGGGCACGTTGAAGCGCTGGCTAGTATTTCTAAGAACGTCTCCAGCCTGCACGGCCGTTGGGGCCTAACCAAGTGGCCAATGGTTAATCCTAAGAATATCCGCGACAAGATCTACGTAATCCTGCATGACCACAAAAAACCGATGCATTTTAGCGAGATCGCCGAAGCCATTAAAAAGAGTGATTTTAAGCGCAAAGACGTTACTACCCAGGCTATCCATAACGAACTGATTAAGGACAATCGCTTTGTGCTGATTGGCCGAGGAATTTACGCGCTGAAGGAATGGGGCTACAAGAAAGGAACTGTGGCCGACGTCATTGCCGAGGTTCTAAAAAAAGAAAACGGCTCCTTGCACCGCGACGAAATCGTTAGGCGTGTACTTAAAAGTCGCCATGTTAAAGAAACGACAATCCTTTTGAACTTGCAGGGCAAGCCACAGTTTAAACGCATCGCTAAGGCGACCTACTCTTTGGCAGAATAAAGGAGCAACTCGCGTGCCTTTATAAAAGTGGGCGTTCCACGCCGAGTGTACTTCGCTCAAGAGCGATAGTACACTCGGGTTGCACTTAGCGGAAACCCACTTTTATAAAGGCACGCTTCGTGCTTACTTGATGTCGCTAGTAGACACCTTAGCTTAAGCGTATAATTGGACTAAGATATATGATACTGCGTCGAAAAAGTCAAAAGATCCGGATGCATCATGAGCATTGTTTGCTAATGCTCGAGATTCCGCGCGAAAACGATAAAAAAGAACTAGCGGCAGAGCAAATGCTAGCGGCCCTGCATGGAATACTAAGATCAAAACGAGAGCTAAAATTATCGGGCACTTTGCAAGAGCACATTAGTCTAGAAATCGCTGCCAAGGGCCAGCGAATTCGTTTTTATATCTGGACGCCTAAACACCTGCAGGCCTTTGTCGAAGGCCAAATTTACGCCCAGTACCCAACTGTCCAGATCACCGAGCAAGATACCGATTATTCTGAGCGCCAACTCGAACAAGAGGTGATTCACACAGCCGAACTGAACTTGACCGAGAACGAGACCATGCCGATTAAGACTTTCCCAAGCTTCGAAGTCGACCCCTTGGCGTCTATTACCGCTACCTTAGCTAAACTCGATAAAGAGAGCGAAGAGATGTGGATCCAAATAATGGCTCGGCCGATTGCCGATGATTGGCATAAGCGCGGCGCCAAAATGGCTGCTCGGATTCGCGGGGGCAGGGGAGGCCTGAGTGGCAGTGGCGCGACTACCCTAAATTACGCCGGCCAGGCCTTTGCCGCCCTAGTCCGGCCGCCAGATGCCAGTGGTAAGGAGGGTGGTGTCGGTGCGCCCGAGGTCTCTGAGCGGGACAAAGCCCGCATCACGGCCATTGAGACCAAGTCCCAGAAACTGGGTTACCAAGTCAAGATCCGCTTGGTTTATGCTGGCAATGATGCCCGGACGGCGAGGCTGCGTATGCAGGCGCTGGTGGGGACTTTTAAGCAGTTTAATACGACCAATCTAAACGGCTTCAAGGTCAAAAGCAGCAGCTTCAAGAAGGACAAGCAACTAGAATACCAGACCCGATTTTTCATCGATCACGGCTTTATATTAAACATCGAAGAGCTGGCTAGCCTATTCCATCTACCGCACACTACAGTCGAAACAGCCAATATCGTTTGGGCCACGACTAAAACCGCCGAGCCGCCGTCTAATATCCCGGTGGCCGAAGCCGGACACGAGGAGGAAATCAGCTTATTCGGCGTGACTAACTTCCGCGGCGACAACACCGTCTTTGGAATTCGCCGCGATGACCGCGGCCGCCACATGTACATTCTGGGTCAGACTGGCACCGGTAAGTCTGGTGCACTGGAACTGCTGACTATATCTGATATTTATTACAACAAAGGTTTTGCGGTCCTTGACCCTCACGGCGATTATGCCCAGCACGTTATGAAGTTTATCCCCAAAAACCGGGTCGACGACGTAGTCTACTTCAACCCGGCCGATACTGACCACCCGATTGGCTTTAATCCGCTAGAAATTAACGATCCGTCCCTAAAGGGTCACATTAGCTCGCAGGTAGTTGGTGTACTTAAGAAACTGTTCGCCGAGAGTTGGGGCCCACGGCTGGAATATATCCTTCGTTATACGATACTGGCGCTGTTGGATTTTCCCAACGCCACGATGCTGGACATCACCCGCATGTTAACCGACCGGCACTTCCGAGCAGATGTCATAAAGTACATTGATGACCCGGTGGTAAAGAATTTTTGGGTTGTGGAATTCGCCAGCTGGAACGATAAATTCGCTTCAGAGGCAGTTGCCCCAGTGTTGAATAAAGTTGGCGCCTTCACGGCTAATCCAATGATTAGAAATATTGTCGGCCAACCCAAGAGCACCTTCGATATTCGCCAGATTATGGATGAGGGTAAAATTTTAATCGTTAATCTTAGCCGCGGCTTAATGGGCGAGGATAACGCCGGGATCTTGGGATCGCTAGTGGTTACCAAGATACAACTGGCGGCCATGGGCCGCGCCGATGTGCCAGAAAGTCAAAGGACGCCGTTTTACCTTTACGTTGATGAGTTCCAAAACTTTGCCACCGAGTCGTTCACGACAATTCTTTCCGAAGCGCGCAAGTACGGCC
>CAYHTS010000062.1:0-3714 GCA_964359635.1 uncultured Candidatus Saccharibacteria bacterium
GGAATATCGCGTAGCGTTGTTCCGGCACGACGGTAAGGTCGGCAAAATCAAATACCATCCAACCGGCGGCCGTGGTCTGTGTTCCGCCATCAACCAGGGTTACCCAACTGCCCCCGGAGAATTCACGGATTGTGCAGTGCAGAGTACCGTTACCGGAGTTAATTTCGACGCCGACTTTTTCCAGAATTGTTTTGGTTGGCTTGAATGTTTGCGCGTTGCGAGTGCCGGTTAATATATTGATTGCTCCAGTACCACCCTCATACTGCTGGTCGATGGCGGAAGTATTGGCTCGCGCCGGGTTCGCGCCCCACGTTAACTGTCCCAAGGCTAGCGTAATTGTCGCCAGCATTAGCAAGATTTTTTTCATCTTATAAATCCTCGCGAGCGAGGGCCTCCTTATAAATATTATTAACTATATTATACTCTTATTTTTTGCGGTTTTTAGTTTTGACTATATAGCTTATTAACGCAAGTATGATGCCGATTCCGGTTAGACAATAACCAGACAGCCGATTACCCCCAAACACAATGCCGGCCAATATGAAGCCGAAAGCGAGGGCGGTCCAAAAGGTCAAATTACGCCCCCTTTTGTTTTTATCGGCAAATATGAGTAACAGGACAATGACCAGAACGAACAAAACCGAGATCGCGATAAAAACCTGCAAGAGATCCATATAATCCTTCTGTAGCGATAGTAACGCTAACTAGATAACATTATATCACAATTAGTCAGGCCGTGCCGAAGGAAGAGTTAATAATTTAAATATAATGACAGCCCAAGAAGGGCGTGGAGGGTGGCGACAATGACAGTTGCTATTGCGAACCGAGGGTGCCATTTGAAAGGAATTGCGCGGATGCCGCGAGAATTCAAGAAGCCAATAGTAAAGGTACATAATAGGAGAAGGTAAGTTAATATACCGCCGTAAAATATAAGCGGTAAACCCAGCAGCTGCGTGGTGGCAATGTTGCTAATCATATCACGAGATTAATCGCTGATAAATAAGCTGTGCAAGAGAATAAAGAGAATTGTCAGTACTCCGACGAAAAGAGATGCTTTTATCGAGATAGACCGCTCCTTGTGCTTACTCACCGCGACGATGCCGGTTATGAAGGCGATGATGCTCACGGGGAAGGCGATGCCCACGGTCACATCCCACCAGGGGTCGTCAAATGAGAGTATTTTGAATATCAAAACAAGCGCCAAGGAGATGGCAATCGTTGTTAGAAACAGAGCATTCAATCCGACCGACCATTTACCCAAGGGAGTTTTTGGCATGATTTCTCTTGATGATACTACTACTTGGTCTTGTTGTATAATGCTACAAAGAGCCAGACGGCGAGAGTCGCGACAACATTCCAGATAATAAACCCGGAGATGAAGGTCGCGAGAGTCATGACGCTTTCTCCGAGGGTAGCATCGGAATGAAGCGCGTATTTCATAAACCACTCTCTCGATGAGGGGGTGAGCGCCACGCCCGCAAAACACACGATGTAGACGATGCTAACCCAGGCCATTGTAACCTTGAGAATGCGATTTGTGTCAATCATATTACTCCTTTGATTTATTTGTACTAATTATTGTCTCGACCCCGCCATATTTGGCGGCATAAGTCTTAGGGGGTGTTAGTGTTAGGGGGACGGTTCTCTTCTGACCTTAACATTCGGCTTTTTGGAATTAGCTTGCCAGTGAACGAGTCGAATGGCGGAACAGTCCGGTCTGGACCTTTTAATTTATATTGCCCTTTTTAAAATCATCTAACTCTTTTTTTGTGATGCTATTGATTGTTTGTTCGAAATCAATCTTATAATGATCAGCAATTCTTATCAGGCAGAACCAAATATCGAATAACTCATCGGCAATTTTCTGCTTCGAGGTTATGTATTTGGATTGAACTTCGCGTGATTTGATATAGTATTTTTCCTGAACCATTACATGTTTTGAAAGATCACCAACTTGTTTTGAGAGTTCAATCATAGCACCCTCAACACCCCAAGGATTTTGTTCAATTGTCTGAAATTGTTCCATCATTTGCTTTGTTTGATGCACAAGTTCGCTGAAGTTTTTCATACATTCTCCTTATATTTTGGCGGTGAGGGTGGGATTCGAACCCACGGAGCCCTTGCGAGCTCAACACATTAGCAGTGTGCTGCTTTCGACCACTCAGCCACCTCACCATATTATTGCTCTGTCAATGTATCCCTTATTTGCTGTTGCAGTAATCTTTTGCCTTCGGTCGTTTTCAAAAACTTTTCGCGGCGCAAGGCATCAGATTTGTTGATATATGTCTCGACCAGTAGTAACTTAACCGGTAGTAAGTTTGCTGTTGACTTGACCTTGCCGCGTTGATGTTCGCCGAATCTTCTTTTTATATCACCGCACGAACCAGTATATCGTTGGTTATTTTTTAGCTTAAGTATATAAACATAGTGGCTCATACTCAAATTATATTGGGATTCGCCCTATCATGCGATAGGGCGCCCCGTCATGTGACTGGGGCGAACCCACGGAGCCCTTGCGAGCTCAGCTAATTAGCAGTTAGCTGCACTAGACCAACTATGCGACCTCACCATAAATTGAATTATATCCTATCAGGTTAAGTTTTCAAGGTTGACTGGTTGACTTGGTTATTATGAAGTGATATATTGCTGATAGTTGTCGGCACCTTGAGAACTTTGGCAACAAGCGTATCTCCGCGGAAGGGGAGTTGAACGGAATGGCAGAAGTAGTTCAGACTGATTGCACAGAGGAGCAGCTTGTCGAGTTGGAGAACAAAGCATTCGAGGCTCGTCGAATGACAGAATATGGGGATTGGGTTAAAGCCGACAATATCTGGATTGAAGTTCCTAATGATGACCCCGACGCTAAGTTCATTGAAATTTGGCCTGGGTTCCAGGTAGATGCTGATGTCGGCGAGATATGTCCCCATTGCGGTAAGCCCACCGGACTCTTGACTGCCCGTGTCCATTACAGAGTTTTGCTCAAGGCGTTCGGAGAGAGAGTTGCCGTGGTGTAAGTCGTGCCAAGTTGATACACCTGTTTCTATGAGCGGCCGTCGGTCGCTCATTTTTTATGTTTGTGGGAAAGTTATTCAAGGTTGATGTTTACCGATAGCGCGCACTCTGATAAATTGAAGGTAATGAAAAAAGTTTTTTCGGGCATACAGCCGTCGGGGGTTTTGCACTTGGGGAATTACCTCGGGGCGATTAAACAATGGGTTAAATTGCAAGCCGACCACACATGTATCTACTGCATCGTCGACTTGCACGCTATCACTGTGCCGCAGGACCCCAAAGAACTAGAGGCAAACATTATTCGCGCCGCCGCGACCTACATTGCCGCTGGCGTTGACCCCAAAAAGTCAACCATATTTATCCAAAGCCATCGGCCGGAACACACGGAGCTGGCGTGGTTTTTGAACACCATTACCCGTTTTGGCGAGATGCGGCGTATGACACAGTTTAAGGACAAGAAGTCCAAGTTCAACGAGGAAGAGATTCCTCTCGGCATCTTTAATTATCCGGTGTTGATGGCGGCGGATATTCTTTTGTACAATGCCGATTTGGTGCCGGTCGGCGAGGACCAGAAACAGCACGTTGAGCTGGCGCGCGACTTAGCGCAGAGGTTCAATAATCGCTTTCCTGCCCGTAATGCTTCAGGCATAGCTGATGCAGGCGGGGGCCAAACCTTCGCCGTGCCAGAGCCCCTCATCCAGA
>CAYHTS010000063.1:0-3651 GCA_964359635.1 uncultured Candidatus Saccharibacteria bacterium
TGTCGGGACGGTGTAGCCAATTGTTGCGGTATATGCTGCGGATGTCATGCTGCTTGCATCTCGATGTGTTGGCGGCTACCTTGTCGAGCGAGGACAAGGTCGTTATTCGCGATTCGATCTTGCACAATAGGGATTATATATTCGTCCGCCAACTGTGATAGCTTTACCGCGCCGTCTACAATTACTGTGACCAATATTTGAGATTGCCCGCCTGTTTGACCGGCACTTGCGGCCGATTGGGTTGTTGTGCCACTGCCGGGGGATGAGCCGCCGCTTGTCGGCACGCCACCGCCGCCCGCGCCAGCCCCGCCGCCACCGCCAAACGAGGTTGCGCTAATCGCCCGCGCGCGCGCTATGCCGGAAATTATAGCCGCACCCGCAGCGACCACGGCGCCGACGGGGTTGCCTAATTTTTGCTGATGAAAATAGGCATATTGAGCGGCCGCGTAAGTGCTCACAATAGTTTCGGCGTATGCGAGTTTTTTAGATAGCTCAAAACCGGCTTTGCCTTGTGACCCGACAAGCTGAGACAGAGAACCTAGCAAATTTGATGTAATACTCAATCTGTTTTGTAGTGCGGCGGTTTCTAGCTCTTGTTGCTTTTGCCATATTGCACCCATGTCCATCGCATGAGATTCTTCGGCCATGCGCCAGCGCTCTAAGCTAACTTCGTGCTCGGCGTCCATGTTGGCTTTATGATTTCTGTACAGCTCAACTTGAGAGTCTTGAGCGATGGCGATTGCCATCATCTCGGATTCATAATTTATTGCAGACTGCGCAAGTATTGACTGCCAAGCTTCGTCAGATATCGATTTAAAATTCTCAAAGTGAACCGACTGAATACCCGATATTTTTTGTAGCGATGCGCCGGTTAACTCGAAAAGTTTGTCGTAGTTTTCTTGCGAATCTTTTAATATCTGCGCCCACTCTCTTTTCCCTAGGCCAGCGACGGCGGGCGCGGCGGGGGCATCGCCGCCTCTATCAATAGCCCCCCTTCCATTCTCTGGCGTTACACCACGATCTTGCATCATGTCTTTTGCAAGCTTTATCGCCACCAGCAAAGGTCCGCCTAAAGTCCAATGCTTACGCATCGATTCTACGGCGTTCGCCGAAAAATCAACGACCGACTTTAATCCATCGGCGAAGTCAACAACTAAAGACCTGCCAGCGCCTTTGATGCTTTGCTCAAGACGATCAAAAGAATCATCAAGCGCCTGTACCTTGACCTGATCCTCTGCGGATAAAGACAAGCGGAACTTTTCAACTTCTTTTTCTGCGCTCGCCAAGCTGCCGCGCATATCGTCAAAGACGTTTATCAAACCGATTTGTGACTTGCCAAAAATAGCCGTTGTCGCCGCAGCTTTTTCGCTCGAAGAAGAAAGCTTCCCTATGGCCTCGCCGATCTGCAAGAACGCTTCATCAGGCGACATTGACCGAAGAGTTTCGATGCTTAAGCCAAGGCTTTTAATTTTGTCTGCAACTGGCCCCGTTCCGTCTGCGGCATCTCCTAGCCCCTTGGAAAACTTACCAAGCGCAGAGGTCATACCTTCCGAAGATACACCGGCAAGAAGCGCCATGTGTTGAAATGCTGAAAGCTTGTCTGCCGATATCCCTAAATATTTCGCCTGGTTGATTAGTTCGTCGGTTGACGTGGCGACGTTCTTGGCAAAGTTTGAGATCATCGATAACCCGGCCACACTGACCATGGCGGTTATCGTTCTGCCGACGTTTTCTGCGGCGCGCGACATTCCATCGAAATGCTGCACCGACTTGTCCTTGAAGCCCTTGATAAGACCTGTCGCCTTCTCAAGATCGGACTGCAACCGGGCCACACGCGCCACCAAGTCGATTTCAACCGCGCCAACTATAGCCATTACTTAGCCGCCTCTTTTCGTTTCTTGAAGAACGCAAACCACAATTGAGTTTCGAACTCCGTCATCTGCATGATCTCTTCGAGCGTTCGTCCAAGCTCAAACGCTAGAGACATGTAGATTTCCAACTCGGGGTCCGATGCTAGTTTTTTTCTGCATCCTCAACTGTGGTATCGCTTTTGTGCATCGCGTCAGAAATTCGGTTAACGATGATCGGGTCAACCGACCGCATCAACTCGGTACGATCAACCTCCTTAAACATCGGTTCCATTTTTTCGTTGAGCGCACGAACGATCAAAGTGTTGATGTCGATATCTACAGCCGCGCCCATGGTCGCGCGGTCAATGTTTTTGAACAGAAGCTTTTTTTGAAGGTTTGACATGGGACGCCAAAATACTTTCGTGCCCCACTCCGGCACGTCCATTGATTGAGTCCCGCCAGATAACTTTTCAAGAAAATGAGCCTTCGCGCGATCTATAATTTCGCTCATATTAAACCGCCGTGCTAAGTGTTAATGCGCCCGTGCCTTGGAAGGCGATGGAGCGTTTTACGGTAGAGCCTTCTGACACAGCAATTCCAACTGAGGTTACAAGCGCGGTCCCGGTATAATATTTATCGCCCGCCGTTGCGCCTTCTGGGTAAACGTTCAAGGTGACGCTCGCGCCTACGGTGCAAGCTTCTTGACCCGTGGTGTCGGTTTCGTCCCAATGGGCATTAGCTGACGCCGTCCATGACTTCTTACCAGGAAGAAAAGACTTCCATGTGTCGATTAATTCCGTGTCTTCAATCGTTTCTGAAGTTTGATCTGCCGAAAAATCCGTAATCTCAGCAATCGTCGCAGTGCCGATTTTAAGAACACCCGCCTCACCCGAATAATGTGTTGCCATTTTTTAAATCTCCAAATAAAAAACCCGCACTAGGCGGGCTTGTGTTGTGGGACTTCTTTACTTTTTAAGATCGGTAGAACACTTCAAAAGACATCGATATTTGATAAGTCTCTAGATCGGGGTCATAACCATGGGATTCGCCGCGCAAAAACGCGTCCTCAATAACTATTGATGCAGACGTTCCGTGATACCTTTTTAGCGCCAGGCTAACCTGGGCAACGAGGGCTTTTACTGATGCGAAATTAGACCCGAAACAATCGACGGACAAGAAAGCGGAATTTAAAGTCGTATCTGCAATTAGCGAAGATACCGGGCTCGTGTCAGTTCTTGTCATTACTATGTACGGGTAGGTCGGGTTCTGTCCGGCGTCCACTTTATAAACACGCGTACCCACCAATGCGGCTGTGCCCGCGTGCGCAATTAACCGCGCGTAAATACCAGATTCCATTTATTTGCGCCTCTTAAAAAATGACGCAAGCGAAGCCTCAAGCTTTGGTCCGAGTGATTCGCCGAATCGCTTAATCGCTTCCGCGCCTTTCGATTCAAACGCCCTGCGCATAAAGTGTTGCGCTTTGATACCTGGGTGCCGTACTGAAGAGCTCACGTTGTCGCCAACCTTCAGCGCTTTTTTGTTCTTCGGTTTGATGTCGTGAGCAGCGGCCCCGCCTTCGATGATGTGAGCGTAGAAGGCATCCTTACTTCCCGATGTTACTCTCACGCGAGGGCCGCCCCCGGCGCTGTATTTCTTTGCTACTGTTACAGTCTTTATGCTTCGAGCAAGGGCACCTGATACACTATGCACGCTCGACCTCGCTTCATTCCTTATAGGCTTACCAGCATCTTTAAGCGCCGCAACAATAACGCCGCGCTCCATTTTTGCGGGCAGCTCTTTA
>CAYHTS010000064.1:0-3468 GCA_964359635.1 uncultured Candidatus Saccharibacteria bacterium
TAATAGTACTAAAATTTTGGGAAATACGAAAATGGCGGTAACCTGCTTGCAGGTTACCGCCAAGGGATAGAAACCCAAGGAGTCCAAAGACCCCAAGGGTCAAACAGTCCGAGAGTCCAGAACTCCCACGGGACGCACAGCCCTGCAGCGCCAGTGGAAGTCGACTTCGGTGCAGCTCACGTCCGCCAGACGGCCGTAGTCAGAGTTGCCACCACTGAGGCGGTGCGATGCGCCCCCGATATACTCCTCGTACCAGATCCATACGTTGGTCTGTCCGTCCTTCCTGCGAGGCATATGCTCCAACATCTGTGGGATGGAGTTGGCTTCGAGCACCGACTCCAGGCGGAAGTTTACGAAGCCCTTAAACTCGGGCAGAGAATCGAGTGCCGGGCGGACATACTCTTCCCACTCTCGTGACGAGATGCCGAAGCGGCTCTCTTGCAGCCCGAACTCGTAACGCGCGATTTTGCCTTCTTTGCGTAGCTTGGCGATAACCCCGCCAATCAACGCGTCATTAGCAAACATCTGCCGACCATTGTCGTAGGATGGCTTGTACTGGCGGTCAACGAGCAGTGTCTGTCCGTCGAAGCTGGCTTGGATGACGGTTACCAGCTCGCCGGCGGCGTTGCGACGCTTGAGGTTTCCTAACGCCAGATTTTGCCAAAACCAGTCCTCGGGCTTGACTTTCCAGCCGGGAATATCAGTATCGGGCATGAACCGCCACTCCGGGAAGAAGTGGGGTTCGAAGCCGAGCTTGTTCCACTGACTGATGCGGTCCTCGCCGATACGCTTAAGCGTGGCGGCGAAGAGCGAGAGGTCGAACTTTTGGCCGAAGAAGGCCAAGTGAGCTTTGCACTCGTCTTGGACCAGACAGTCGAGCCAGGCGGTGGGTAGCAAGCCGACAATCGCATCGTTCACCGCCGCTCCGACTTTACCCAGGTTGGCGCAAAGATAGTCAAGTTGAGAGTTGGAAAGTCCTGTGGGTAGATTGGCAATCGCTGCACTGAACAGTCGCCTCACCTTTCGATCTCTTACCTTAGCGTCTCTAGTAGGGGTGTCCGCCATTACGGGTGTCCCTTCCTGTGTTTTCAAACAGGGTCAATATCTGACCCACCGTCGCTGGTCTAGCCTCTACGAGGAAGTCCAACGATCCGTTATTATGATAGTGCTTTCAGGTTAAAGTGTCAATAGTTAATGTTTCGAAAAAGGCAAAAGTAGCCGCAAAAGCTGGTTCGGCCTATAAACTTGCACACGAATACTCGCGAATGGGACACCCTAAAGTATCACTCGAAAGAAGAAACTTTCGCGCGAAGCTTTCGCGTTATTTTCGAGTGTTTTAGCGTGCAAGATATTGCGTGCGAGCTGTGTTATAATATCCTTGTACGAACAAGGAGGATTTGCGGATGACCATCTCACCGACATGGGACTTGTTTGTCGGAATAGTTTTCGTAATCGGCGTGGTCTATGGCTTTGCGTTGCAAAGGGAGCGCGTTTTTACGTCGCTGCTAGCGGTCTATGTTGGTATTGTCGTAACTAATGTTTGGGGACAAAAACTCTTTGATTTCTTTCAAGGCAATAACATGGCATTTGACTCGATGTGGATTCAATCCAATGCCAAGCCAGCGACCATAAACATTGTGATATTTTTAGCGATTATTGCCATAATTACCGCTAAAGCTCCTATCGGCTTCCTGCGCAGTTGGTCCGTTGTCTCCCCTCTCGAGACCATAGCTTACTCTATGCTCAATACGGCGCTACTTTTGTGCACCGTTCTTAGGAATCTACCGCCCGAAACGCAAACCCACATTCTCGAACAATCGAAATTTCTAGTTAAATTAAATAGTTTTTACGGGTTAATTCTCATTGCCCCCATCGCGCTTCTCATACTCATCACCAACCGCCGCGGCAGCGAATATTAAGCACTACGTGCATTTAACGCTAATAGAATGAGGCCCCCGGGTTCAGGGGCCTCGAGATGGCAGTTGCGCCAGTCTTCTTAGCGTTTCGCTGCTCGGAAGCGGCATTTGCCGCAACAAAACGCTGATTCGCGCCGCGCTTGCCGGACAGGTATCGTCAAGGGCTTTCAGATACGCCAATGCGACTTTCGGGCCCTCTCTTACATACGCAACCGTCAGCATGCCGGCGGCAATATCTTCTCGCATGCTTGCCAAGATAATCCCCGGCATCCTACCTAGATGATTGCATTCAATGACGTAAACGCTTCCGATGAACTCCCACGAACCGACCCAACCGTTCCCGTTGTCTGCCGACACCGTCACTTCCCCCTTCCGACCGCTTCGATACTACTTCCCCCTTACTTTATCATAATCAAAAACACCCCGCTGCGAAAAGATTAAGTAAGTTGCCACCCCACCCCTCCTCCCCTTGATTAAGGGAAGGTGTAGGAGGGGTAGAGATCAAAAGATACAAACAAATTTCTTATTTGCCGCGAGAGCGGTTACGGGCGACAGGGTCGAGAATCTTTTTACGGAGACGCAAGTTGGTAGGTGTAACCTCAAGAAGTTCATCATCTTCCAAGAAGTCAATGCACTGTTCAAGCGACATAAGTGTCGGCCGTTCAAGCACTACAGAGATTTCAGCATTGGAACGGATGTTGGTGAGCTGTTTCTCTTTGGCGACATTGATCTCCAGGTCCCCTTCGCGCGAATTCAAGCCCACAATCATACCTTTATACACTAAAGTTTGCGGCTCAATGAAAGTTGTCCCGCGGCCTTGAGCATTATTTAAACCATAAACTACCGCCTTACCGGTTTCAGAGGCGATAAGCACGCCATTGCGTAGTTGGCCGACCGAGGCCTTGGTGGGCTCGTAGCGTACAAACAGCGAGTTAGCCACCGACGTTCCGCGCGAGATGGTCAGCAGGCGATTAGATAAGCCCAGCAGACCGCGGGTTGTAATTTCAAATTCGAGACGGGTCGAGCCGTCGGCCATCGCGTTTTGATGTAAGAGGATGCCCTTGCGCCTGATAACTTCGGCAATGACGTTGTCGGCATATTGACTTTCGACGTCAATTGTCAGCTCTTCAACCGGTTCATGCTGGACACCATCGATTATTTTCGTGATGACTTCCGGCTTGCCAATTTGCAGTTCATACCCTTCACGGCGCAAGTTCTCAATAAAAACCGATAAGTGAAGCTCACCACGACCGGAAAGTATATACTCGCCTTCCCCGCCCATGCGCAGTTTGAGCGAGACATTGGTTTCTAATTCTTTTTGAATCCGTTCTAGAATCTGTCGGCCGGTAACGTTCTTGCCTTCCCGACCCGCGAAAGGCGAAGTATTGACCGAGACCGCCATCGAGAGCGTCGGCTCCTCAATGGCAATGCCGGGCAAGGCCTCGGGATTGGCGCCACCGGCAATGGTCTCACCAATACCGGCATTCCTAATACCTGTAATAGCGACAATATCGCCGGCCCCTACTTCGTCAACTTCACTACGCTTGAGTCC
>CAYHTS010000065.1:0-3459 GCA_964359635.1 uncultured Candidatus Saccharibacteria bacterium
CTGACCGAGGAATACTTGGGCGGCGCCATGCAACTTGTTATTGGCCGACGTGGCGTGCTGGGCGATGTCAAATACTTGGGGGAGAGGGTAGTGCTGGAAGCTGAAGTGCCGCTTGGCGAAGTGATTATTGATTTTTACGATAAACTTAAAGCCGTCACTAGCGGTTATGGATCGGTGAGCTATGATCTAATCGGCTACCGGCCAGCTGATTTAGTCCAGCTTGACGTTTTAGTGGCAGAGGATAAGGTGGATGCGCTTTCTCGACTAGTGCCGAGGGTAAATGTTGATTTTATCGCAAGACAGGTTGTTGCGAAGCTTAAGGATGCGGTGCCGAGACAGGGGTTTGAAGTTAAACTGCAGGCGGCGGTGGGCGCAAAAATTATAGCGAGCGAGCGCATCGCGCCGTTTCGTAAAGACGTGACGGAGAAGTTGTACGGCGGTGATATAACTCGTAAGCGCAAACTACTCGAGAAACAGAAAAAAGGCAAACGTAAGATGGCGCGTCTTGGCACCGTTGAGGTCCCAACGGAAGTATTTGTCAAGTTACTAAAGTATTAGAATGCGCTGTAGTTTGCAAAACTCACCCCGTGACGGGGTGAGTTTTGCTCGTAAGCTAACAAACCTCTTACTTAACTTCTTCGGCGCCCTCTTCTTCTTTGGGGCAGTCACATCCCTCGCATTTCTCTTTGTCGCACTCTTCGGCTGGCTTATCGCAGCCGGCACATTTTTTTACTTCTTCTTCGGCCATTTTGACCTCCTATGATTAGATTTCTATCTTAAGTATATATTATCAAATATAAACCTACTCCGATACCCCTATTCGCGCCAAGAAGAGAATATGAACCTACTAGCAGCCAGAATCGTCGCTCGCGAGAGAGCTGCTAATTTCCTTTTCGTAGTCCTGAACAGTCGCGATGTTTTGATTCTCGGTAACGGAGAGATCGGTTTCCGTAAAAGCGGGGTTGACCTTGTACCACGCCTTGGTCGCGAAATAACACTGCAAATCTTTGTGGACGAACTCTCGGCCATGTCGGGCGTAAATCTCGTTGCGCGCCACTTTAAGTTGCCATGGAGTCAAACTGGTCAGCTCGGCGCGACTAATAGTGCGGGTGCTGGAATCGGCTATTATATACTCATCAGTTATGGCAGTTTTTGAAGCACTGGTTGATGCGGTTGTTGCTGTGTCGCTACTATTCGAAGTAGCGCTTGTTGGTGGTGTTGTCGCGGTACTCGCCGGTGTGGATGCGGTATCGCTAGCCGTTGTTGCGCCTGAAGAACTGTCTTTATTGGTGAATTTGTCCTTGAGCAGATACTTCCAAGCCAAGAATCCGCCGCCGCCCAAGGCGATAACGATAACGAGGACTATAACAATGATGAGAACTGCCTTGCTACCGCCCGTCTTGGGCGGCGGCGTTACCAAATGGTCGGGGTCACTATCCTCCTCCTCGGCCGGCTTTTCTGTGTCTTTGTTCAACACCTTTTCTTTATTATCTTCGGTTGTTTCTTCCGCCATATATACTCCGATGCAATTAATTAGTAATACTCTTCGAGAGAGTCCTCTGGGACGAATCGAGAAGTTATCAAACACAATAGTTCTCGACTCACTCCGTTAGGGTTCGCTCGAACAATAAATTAGTTTAGAAATAATAGAATATCTGCTGGATAGCCGAGCGGAAGAGGTTGCGGAACGATTCGCTGTCAACGGTGTAGATGACGGTAAATGCCGTGACGAAAATAATAATCGAGAGCCATTTGGTGTATATGCCGGCGGTGCGGATGGCGAGCACCAAAGCGATGACGGCGATGATGGCTGGCGCTAGAACTTTGAGGTCACCGAGCGGGACTATGAGACCTCCCATATATATGTCGTCAATACCCAAGAAGCTCGCCAAGTTATAGCTTACGCCGGTCGCAAGAAAGAACAGCTCAAGCGCCAAAATCGCGAGCATTGCCCACGAGGCGGTTTTGGTCGACGCGCCCGGCTCGGTGCGGTAGACCTCGTAAATAACTGTTGGAATTAGCAGGACTATAGCGTAAATCGGATTCTTTTGGGTCAGACCTAAAACTATGCCAATGATTGCCAGGAGTGTTAGCCCCAAACAGATCGGCACGGCGTATGTGGTTGGTTTTGCCATATTGCTCTATTGTTAGCTTCTGGATAGCTGAAGAGGATTATCTGCCGGTAGTGGCGCTAAATTCAAAATTACCACCTAAAGAAATTACTATAACAATCACAAGGATTATTAATATTAAACAGCCGCCGCAACCCAGTAGAACCTTCGCCTTTGTTGACATGCCGGTCTTTGCTTCTACCACTTCTGCCATCTAATCTCCTTCCTTTATTGACCTTGTATTATATTCCTGCTTAGTTATTTATTGATTGCTACTATTATAGCCACTCAAGTAGATCAGATTGCCACTGTTAGGGTCTGAATCGTAATTTTGGGCAAATTGTTCGCCGTTGCACTTTAGGGGATTGGCATCACGATATTCTTTTGTGAGTATTAGCTCATCGCGACTTTTAACGCCGCGGGCCAGGTAGTTGGCGAAAATTGTGTCCGGCATCACTTCGAAATAAGATATATATTGGGGCCTAAAACCCGTTTCTTTTTGAACGGCAATGTCGGTGTTTTGGTATTGGCCAATGCTGCCAATTTGCTCGCCGGCCCTAACGGTACTTCCCTTTTTGATGCCGTCTAACTTATAAATATGAAAGAGGCGAACAGTGTAGTCGGGGGCATTCTCGGGCGCGATATAAATTTGCTCGCCAACCGGGTCTTGCTCGGATTTGATACTCGTAATCTTGCCGTCAACCGGGCTATATATTTTTATATCTGCTTTGCCGTCAGGACCAGGCGGCATGCCGTTGTTTTGGGCGCGCAAACGCTCGCCTTCAGTAGAATGCTGAACGTTAAAATAATGCTTCATACTTCGACAGGTTTCGTCACCGCCGTTGGAGAAATCGTGTCCCGAACCCGAACGGAACTTGGAGATGGCTACGATTTTGTCTAGGTCAATAAAGTCGGCCTGGATGAATTGAGCTATATTGTCGGCATCTTTAGTATTTGCCTCTTTGGATTTTAACAAAACCATGGCAAGCCCAACAATAATCAAGATTCCTACTACCAACAAAACCCACTTAAACCATCGCCACATCATCCCTCCTATCTGCATTGTTGTGTACCACCACCATTATACCGCTATTTTAGCGAGAGTTTTGATAACCACAAGTACCATGTTTGAGCGTGGCCTACGGTAGCCAGTAGAACAAGCTTTAGCTTGTCCGTGAGTGCTACTATTCCCCGTCACTTCCTTCGACCAATACTTTTTTTCTGCCATATTCCCTCTTCTTTGAGTATTATTATACCGCAACTCTTATCAAAACCGCCGATATACGGTAAAGTTTCGTACACAAAAAAAACACCAAAAACAATCATATTGAACTTCTGTTTAGAAACT
>CAYHTS010000066.1:0-3437 GCA_964359635.1 uncultured Candidatus Saccharibacteria bacterium
GGGCCAGCAAGCGTTTGGTCCGAGCGCGGATTCTAAGCTAAAGCTCTACCGGCTGAATATGACGGCGGCGCGTCTTTTTCACACACTGCTTATCAAGCATCCGTCGGGCAAGACGGCGCTTCAGTACGCTCGCAAACGGGGATTAACCGACGAGGCTATCAAGCAATTTCTCATTGGTTACGCGCCTACTAATAGTACGGGAGTAAAACAATATATCACGCGTCAGGACTTTACCGAAAAAGATATGAACGACGCGGGTTCTCCGGAACGCTTCACTAATCGGCTGATGTTTCCGATTTTCGATACCGTTGGTAATATTGCCGGCTTTACCGGCCGCGCGCTAGCGGAAGGGCAAGAACCGAAATATCTCAATACGCGCGAAACGGCAATATTCCACAAAGCCCGGGTATTGTACGGCTTCAATATTGCCAAGAAGAGTATTCGCGAAAAAGGTTTTGCGGTACTGGTCGAGGGTCAGATGGATGTTGTGATGAGCCACATGGCCGGAGTTACCTATGCCGTCGCAACGGGTGGGACGGCGCTAACGGAGGACCATCTATTGCTCCTTCGTCGCCAAACGAACCGTGTCACACTGGCATTTGACAATGATGAAGCTGGTTTTAAGACAACGCTCAAGGCGGTTGAGATGGCATGGCAGTTGTCACTTGACACGCGCATTGTTACCATGCCGGAAGGTTGCAAGGACGCGGGCGATGTCGTATCACAAAGCCAGGAGAGGTGGCCCGAGGCGGTTACAAGTGCCCAGCCGGCCTTCGATTGGCTCTGGCAAAAGCTAACTCAGCTTCATAATCCCGCCACAACCAGCGGTAAAAAAGAGCTCATGCGAATACTGGCGCCCATGCTAGCAGCAGTGGCTGACGCGGTGGAAAGGGACGACTACATCCGCCGTTTAGCACGGAGCTTAGGTGTGGGTGAGCAGGCGGTCAAGGAGAATGTTGACCGCCAAAAGACCAAGAAGCCAGTATTCGCCAACGCGCCAAGCGGCGCCAACGCTGATGACAGCCCGGACCGACAGTGGTGGGAGTTACTTGCGCTACTCATTATCGCGCCCGAGAAAATCAAAGACGTTCATGCTGTATTGGGCGGCAAGCTCGGCGAAAGCAAGATGGCTCTCATTTACGAAACCCTTTTCGAATGGTATGATAATCACGGCTCAAAAAATATAAAGGTTAATGTCGGCACGGTAATTCCCAAGGATCGAATAAAATTTATCCAATCTCTCGTTGCCGAACTTGAGAACGCCTTGCCTGATTCGGACGCGATCGCTCACGACATCGACGAACGTCTCAAGCGAATTGATGAGCGCCGACGGGAAAAAATGAAAGGCGATTTCGCGGCCCAAATCGCGAGCGCCGAAGTCAAGGGCGACATGGCTCTTGTTAAAGAGCTGGTGAAGCAGCTGCAGGAAAAAACCAAGTAAACTGACTTGGGTCGTTAGATGTTAAACGTCTGCAAATATAGATTTTGATAATTGGGCTATAATTGAAATTTGATATATATTATTTGTAATTTTGCAAACTATGGCTAAGCGAACCGACACCACATTACCTTTACCGGGACCGGAGATGGAACTCGCGCCGCAGTACCGTGACCTAGTGCTTAAGGGTAAGGTGCATGGTTTCATTACGGAACAAGAAGTTTTCCAAGCGATTCCGGAAATCCACAAAAAACTGGCCGATCTTGATGTGCTCTATGACATATTGTTGCACTATGGCATCGCTGTCAAACCCAAGCAAAAATTAATGAGTGTTGAGGGTATATTGGAAGAAGCTAGCGGCAAGAAAGCCGTCAAAGACGAGTTGGGCGACATATCCGACGATTCGGTTAGGATGTATCTGCGCGAAATAGGGCGCATACCACTACTCACGACTCCCCAAGAAGTCGAAATTGCCCGCCGCTCCGCCGAAGGCGATAAGAGGTCTCAAAAGAAACTAGCCGAAGCCAATTTACGTCTGGTGGTGAGTATCGCAAAAAAATATATCGGGCGCGGGCTGTCGCTACTCGACCTAATACAAGAAGGCAATACTGGACTTCTGCGGGCTGTGAGTAAATTTGATTGGCGCAAGGGCTACAAATTCTCGACTTATGCTACATGGTGGATCCGCCAAGCGATTACTCGCGCCATAGCCGATCACGCTCGCACTATCCGCATCCCGGTTCATATGGTGGAAACTATCAACCGTCTCATCCGTGTCCAGCGTCAGTTGGTTCAGGAGTTAGGACGCGACCCCCTGCCGGAAGAGATAGCGGCCGAGATGGGCATACCGGTTGACAAGGTCGAGCATATCTTAAAAATTTCCCAAGAAACCGTTTCACTCGAGGCGCCGGTTGGTGAGGAAGAAGACAGTAAGCTGGGCGATTTCTTGGAGGATAAGGACAGTTTGTCGCCGGAGGAAAATACCATTTATCAGCTTATGCGGGGTCACATTAAGGAATTTCTGGAGTTCTTGTCGCCAAGAGAACAAAAAATTCTGCGAATGCGATTTGGCATCGACGACGGACGAACCCACACCCTCGAAGAAGTTGGCAAGGAATTTGGCGTTACTCGCGAACGCATCCGCCAGATTGAAGCTAAAGCGTTACAAAAACTCAAAAAACACGAACTCAGCGACCGCCTCAAGGATTACATAGTATAAAGTTTAAGGTGGCAAGATAGAACTTGCAACTCGTTACCCGCTACTCGTTACTCTTATAGTGTGCCGACGAGGATGACAACGAGCCCGACGAAAAATATTACCGGTGCCGCTAAGCCCTTAACGGTAGTTATAAAATCGGGTGTCCACCACGTTACCAAGCCGAAAACTGCAAAGGCCATAATAGCTAGGCCAACAACCGCCAATAGTACTTTTTTCATAATTTCTCCCCACTGGTTATTTTTGATATCTATTTATTATATAAATATAATGCTTCGATATTTGCAAGAGCAGGAGATGTATCTAATTGTCAATTTAGGATTTCGGAAATAGATTTATTCTTATTTGTCTGCTCTGGGCGACAGGCGCGTAATAGAGCCGATGATGCTCTGTTGGTCCGTATTGGTTTAGAGCTGATTGGTGAACCGGTGTGCCGTAGCCGAAATTGCGATTGAAGGCAAATGGTTTATAGCGCGGATTGACACGGCTCAACTCAAGCATCAGGTGATCTCGGGTAACTTTTGCAATGATACTAGCGGCGGCGATGCTCGCCGAAAGCGCGTCGCCATTGACTAATGATGATTGTTCAGTGTAAGAGACGAGCGATGGCGGAAGGCGCAAATAATCAATTAGCAAATGGTCAGGCCGGCTTTTGAGTGCGTCTATAGCTCGTTTCATGGCCTGATGGTTTGCCCAAACTAACCCATGTTGGTTGATATCGCAAACCTCAACAGTGCCTATGCCCCAGTCGCATTCCCTTTTGACAAAACGGGAGAGTAGCTC
>CAYHTS010000067.1:0-3423 GCA_964359635.1 uncultured Candidatus Saccharibacteria bacterium
ATCACGACTCCTATATATTACGTCAATGATAAGCCGCACATAGGCCATGCCTACACCACCATCGCGGCGGATGTTTTGGCGCGGCATTACAAGAGTGCCGGTCGCCCCAGTGGGGTATTCTTCTTGACCGGCACCGATGAACACGGCGCCAAAATCGCCGCCGCCGCGCGCCATGCTGGCCAACCCCCCCAAGAGTATGTCAATAAACTCGCGCCCACCTATGAAAAAGCTTGGGCAAATCTCGGTGTTGAATATGACGGCTTTATCCGCACCACCAATCCCGAGCACGAACAAATAGTTAAGGAATTGGTTCAGAAACTCAAAACAAACGGCTATCTCGAAAAAAGGAGCTACGAAGGGTTATATTGCGAGGGTTGCGAAAGATTCCTTAAAAAAGATGAATTGATTGATGGCAAATGCCCCGACCATCATACGGTGCCCGCAAAACAGAGTGAAGAAAATTATTTTTTCTTACTTTCAAAGTTTACCGAACAACTGCTCGAAAAGATTAACAATAACGAACTTATCATTGAGCCGGTGGCGCGGCGCAATGAGGTACTCGGTAAAATCAAACAGGGTCTCGATGATGTCAGTATCTCTCGCGCCGGTGTCGGCTGGGGTATTCCCTTCCCGGGCGATGAGCGACAAACGATTTACGTATGGGTGGACGCGCTCATCAATTATTATTCCGCGACGCGCATCTTTGAAACAGAAAAGTGGGAGCAACACCCTGCCGACCTTCACCTGATGGCGAAAGATATCCTGTGGTTTCACGCCGTTATCTGGCCGGCGATGCTTATGGCGCTCGACTTGCCTCTGCCCCAAAAGATTTTCGCCCATGGCTTTTTTACCATTGACGGCCAAAAGATGAGTAAGAGTTTGGGCAATGTTATAGACCCGAATAAAATGGTAGAGAAATACGGCGCCGACGCCGTGCGCTACGCTCTCCTACGCGAGTTCCCTTTCGGCGAAGACGGTGACATCTCCGAAGCCAAAATCGCCGCCCGCTACGAAAAGGACTTGGGCAATGAATTGGGTAACCTATTACAACGAGTATTGGTGATGATAAATAAGTACAACTGTCATTTCGACCGACCAATAGGAGTGGAGAAATCCCTTATCGTATCAAAAGAGATCGAATCCCTGCGTTTCGATGCTGCCTTAATGCTTATATGGGATTATGTTCATCAAGGCAATGTAAATATTGACAAAGAGAAGCCATGGGAATTGGTCAAGGCCAATCCGGATAAACTCGCCAAAGTATTGCAGGATGAATATAACCGTCTGATAACAGTTGCTAATTTTCTCGAGCCCTTTATGCCCTCGACAGCTATTAAAATGCGTGAGCAACTAAAAACTCTCAAACCCGAACCTCTCTTCCCCCGGCTGAACTAACCACCCCCTCGCTCTCCCCCTTAATTAAGGGGGAGCTGGTGGGGGTTGTTTGCTGGGTTCGTGTAATTCCATCCGCGTTGACTAGCGAAACTGGATATTTGTGTTATATTGAGTTCGAGTCTGGCCCCAATCTACCTAAGGAGGTGATTACAATGGCTGGACATCGGTACTCCGTCGCGGAGCTCATCGAGTTCCATAACACCCGGCCACCGCCACGGTACCGGAACGGTCGGTGGTGTGAGCGTGAGGGCTGCGGGACGCGGCTCAATCAGTACAACTCGAGCCGCTACTGCGGCGCTCATCGTCTCTGCGCGGTTTGCGGCCGAGGCATGGCGCCCGACGAAATGTCGCGAGGTATCTGCGACGAGTGCGCCCCTGGGGCGCGAAAGGAGTAAGCCAGTTGCCAGACACAAAAAGCGAGAGTCACCTTTCCACTTCCCCATCCTGAATCCGGTAGTTTATCAAGCTACTTGAGGACGGATGGGGAAAACCAATTGTGAGGGATTAAATATATTGTTCGAGGTAAGTCGAGAACTAATAAAGTAAATAGTTCTCACTGCGTTCGAACGATAAAGCCGCAACTATAATATTTTTTAACTTATGCTCGTCGACACCCACTGCCATCTAAATTTCAAAGCATTCAATAGCGATTGGCGCGAGGTAGCGCAAAGAGCTTTCGATGCTGGAGTTAAGGGCATTATCAACGTTGGCTCAAATTACGACACGAGCGTACGCGTGGTTGAACTGGCGCGGCAATACTATGGGGGTAAGATTGATGACGGTAAACTGTACGCCGCAGTTGGCTTGCATCCCATTCACGTTGCCGATGAGGATTTTAGTATCGGTGCATACAAGGAACTAGCGCAAGACCCAACCGTTGTCGCCATCGGCGAAACCGGCCTGGACTTGTTCCATAACCCCCATACTCTTGACCGGCAAAAGGATGTATTGATAGAGTATTTGGCATTGGCCAGCGAACTCAACAAGCCGGTCATTATCCACAACCGCCAAGCCGGCGCGGAGGTCTTGGAAGTAATCAATGCAGTAAATAATCTGCCGCGCGGCGTTATGCATTTTTTCAGCGAGGACTGGGCTTACGCCCAAAAGTTATTGGAGTTAGGTTTCTATCTGTCTTTTACCGGCGCTATCACGCTTGGCAGTATTGGCGCCGATACTATCGAGGTCATTAAAAAAGTTCCACTCGACCGCGTGATGATCGAAACCGACGCGCCCTATGTCGTGCCACAAAGGTACAAAGATAAGCATATTACGCGCAACGAACCAGCTTTTGTTGCCGAGGTCGCCCACCGCCTCGCGGAAATTAAAAAAGTCGAAGTTGACGAAATTGCTCGCCTTACCACCCAAAACGCCATCGAACTTTTTGGCTTTTAACGATACCGAGATAATATAGTTCACCTCGTTAAATCCCCTTATCTTCCCGTTATATCCCATTATTTTGTCCCGATACCCCCTAAATGCCCCTTTCCCAACCCTTAAATTACCCTTAACTAACCTCAATAACTGATTATGCTACCCTATAAAAACCCCTTAGCTTATAAACAGCTTCGCACGTGGCAGCAAGCCAATGAAATATTGCTTCTAACTGAAGAATATATTAAAACTTTGCCGCCCAAAGAGCCCGCCAAAAGCCATATGGACCGTTCCGCCCGCTCGACGGTGAGAAATATCGAAGAGGGTTTTCGCCGGACTTCAACACGGGAGTACATTAGTTTCTTGGGTTTTTCGGCCGGTTCGAACGAAGAGTTGATGGCTGATTTCGAACACTGCCTTTCTTCCCGTCATTCCGAGAGAAGCGGGGAATCTCGAGCGATGGCGGAAAAGGGTTTTTGGCTCTGCAGAGGTGAGGGCAAGATGCTTTTCAATCAGATAAAAGCGCTTGAGAGCAAGATGATTTCCGAGAAAACTCTATCCGGCAAAGATATAGTTCGCGAAGCAATGAAGAAAAACAAAGAAAAACAAGAAGAATTTGATAATTATCTCAAGGGGTTTTTAAGGGATAATAAGGGA
>CAYHTS010000068.1:0-3214 GCA_964359635.1 uncultured Candidatus Saccharibacteria bacterium
TTCTTTTTTACGCCGGGGGGGTTGGGGGGGGGGGTTGGGGGGGGGGTGGTGGGGGGGGGGGGGGGGGGGGGGCGGGACCCTTGACGAAGCGTGCCGGCCACGGAACGTAGCTTGATGTGAATTTTTGGTCGACCATTAACCCGCCGCCGCTAGAAAATACTTTATAGCTAAACGATGCCTTGGCGCCGGCATGGGGTTTCTCAACCTGCTTGACTTCGCCTACCGGCATGCTCGGGTCAACGGTGTAGATGGGCTCGCCCGGTTCGGTAACGTCAAACATTGTCGGCTGGCTTATCTCAACCCTACGTCCGTCTTTTGTGCCGTAAAAATTAAAAGTGATTTTCGACCCTTCGACGATGGACTGAACTAGGATGTGAGCCGGCGTATTGTTAATGAATTTTAAATCTGGTTTTGGCGAATAAATAGTCGCGTCCATGCCAATCGGCGGCTCGTAATAAGAAACGCGATAAGAGTGGTTGCGCCGCTCGGTGATTTTTAGACCCGCGTTCATGGCGGCGCGGAAGAGTGTTGTTGAAACCTGACACAAACCACCACCAAACTCCGGCGTCGTGCGGTCTTCCTTGATGACGAGCTCCGGCAAGTAGCCGGTGGAGCCATCTATTTTGCCAAGATAACTAATGGTCGAAAATTCCTCGCCGGGTTTTATGATAATGCCATTTAGAAACGAAGCGCCGTTTTTGATATTGTGAATGCGGTTTTGTGGACTTCGAGCGAAACTAGTCGTGGCGTTGCCGACCAACTCTCTGATGCCGAATTGGCCAATATTGGCGGCGACACTTTCATCGAGCGACGGTTTTTTGGCTTCAAGTTCAATCTTCAGCTCGCGGCTGGCGTTTTGGTCCTCCAGTGTTTTTACGACCGTTGCCGCCGCTTTTTCGGCATTCAATACTTGCCCTGGCGCCGACGGCCGATAAACACTGACTTTGCCGTCCGCGAAAGTAAATTTCGCGTCTTTGGGGTCCGTATTGACTTTTGGCGCGATATCGTTCAAATATGTTCTGATTTTTTCATCGTTAAACGAAACGTAAGCATCACTCTCTATTTCGTTAGCGCGAGCGATAAGGCGTGATGGATAGTTGTAGGTTGGCTTGGGGAGCTCTCGGGTTTTAAGCTCGATCCACTTGCCCAAAGCGTTGCTTGAGATAGTAAAGGTTTGGTTGGCAATACTAAGTTTAAGCGGGGTTTTTACCAGCTCGACTGCGGCGCTGTCGAGACCCTCGGCTTGGGTCTTGGTGATGCGGGGGTCTGTCTCGGCCCTTTCGGTTGCGACGGTCGGAAGTTTGAAGGCGGCAATTTGCTGATTTAGCGACTGGTTTATGGCTTTTTGGTCAATCTGCAGGCCTTTTTTGGGTTCTACGACAGAGGCCTGGCCGTTTTTAACTTCAAGATTGGCTTCTTGCGGCAGCTCATCGATCCGCGTGGCGATATTGCTAGTCCAGTCGGAGAGCTGTTGGCGATATTCGGTTGTGACTGGCGCTAAATCAATTCTAAGTAGGAGTTGCCTCAAATGATGCCATAGATCTAAAGAAGTACGATTTGTGTGGCCAATGTGGGCGGCGGCGGCAAGGGTCTGGTCAAGATCATAGTCAATACCTAGAATCGCGGTTGTTTCTTCGAAGGTTTTATCACCAACTTTCAACGTAACCTTGCCCTCGCGCACCAGTTTTGCTTGAGTTTCGATAAGCTCTCGTACCGCCGCCGCCGACCGGCTACCGATAGATACGCCGCCGACGCGAACGTGGGGGAGAATCTTATTTTGATAGGACCAATAGTAGAGTCCGAAAGACAAAACAAGTACAAACAGTACCGGGCCGACTATTAAGCCGGCGAGAACGACCTTACTGCGCTTGGGGCGAGTTTTGGCTCGCGTTTTGGTTTTGGCCATTGCCTTTGAGGATTTCATTGAGAATCGCTTGGGCGATGTTTTTTTGGCGAGCAAGATGTTGCGCTTTGGACAATATTTCGACACCGACAGTTTGCCCGACCTTGGAACCTTTTGGCAAACAGCTTGGCGGTATGGTTATTTGACGAGTTTTGGTGACACTGATGACGGCCTCTTTAGGATTGATGTCAGTGATAGAAGCGGTGATGATCATAATAAATCAAATCCTAAATCACAATGTTCGAATAAGCTCCATATTGTCATTGCGAACCCCCTAATGGAAGGTGAAGCAATCTCCTGATTCACCCAGTTTGCGGAGTTTATCCCGAGAGAATACGAGGGATCTTACCTAGCAATGACAGACGGAAATAGTTTATTGATTCACGCTACTTACGTGAATCAAATAACTCAAACCTGCAATTGTCATCCAGAGCCCCGACCCTATGGGGTCGAGGGCGAAGGATCTCTGAACTTGTTTCAGATATACTGGCATTCGCCAGAGATTCCTCGACTGCGCTCGGAATGACCCGTTAGATAGTTATTTAATTCACGTTACTTGGAACTTCTACTTAATAAACGGAATTATCAGTAGAGCGACGATGTTGAGAATCTTAATCATGGGGTTGATAGCGGGACCGGCGGTGTCTTTGTAGGGGTCGCCGACGGTATCGCCCGTAACTGCCGCTTGATGGGCGAAGGAGCCCTTGCCACCGTGTTGGCCGCCTTCAATGTATTTCTTGGCATTATCCCACGCCGCGCCGCCGGCCGTCATGCTCAAAGCGACAAAGAGTCCGGTCACAATGGCGCCGACGAGCATGCCGCCAAGCGCCAAAGGTCCCAGAAGCCAGCCGATAAGCACGGGTGCTAGTACCGGGATGAGTGCCGGCACAATCATTTGCTTTAGCGCCGCCGAAGTAACTATGTCAACGGCCCGCGAATAATCCGGCTTGGCAGTGCCTTCCATTATACCCTTGATGGTCTTGAACTGTCGGCGCACTTCTTCGACGACGGCGCCGGCGGCGCGTCCGACGGCTTCCATCGAAAGCGAGGCGAAAAGATAGGGCAAAAGGCCGCCGATAAAGAGGCCAATAATGACCATGGGGTCGGATAAGCTGAAGACAAGGTTGCCGCCGCCTGTGGCTTGGAGCTCTTCGATGAATGACGCGAAAAGCACCATGGCGGCGAGCCCTGCCGACGCAATGGCATAGCCCTTAGTAACGGCTTTAGTAGTGTTGCCGACGGCGTCAAGCGGGTCGGTAACAGCGCGTACTTTCTCTGGCAGTTCAGCCATCTCTGCTATGCCGCCGGCAT
>CAYHTS010000069.1:0-3082 GCA_964359635.1 uncultured Candidatus Saccharibacteria bacterium
GTTCCAGTTCCTCATTCCGCCGGGACACTATCTCCTGTGCGAAGCGGCGCCGGAAAGCCCATGGTTACAGTCTTACCCAGAGTCAGGCGCATTGTGCCCGGGAGAAACTTTCGGATACGAGTTGACGGTGATCGCCGGACAAACGCTAAATGGCAAGGACTTTGGCAACTATCAAAAGGGTTCTCTCTCTGGCACTAAGTTCGAAGACTTGAATGGAGATGGTGTCAAAGACAACGGCGAGCCATGGCTTGAAGGTTGGACTATCAATCTCTTTGACGGCACAGCCACGACCACAACTGAAACTGACGAGGGTGGATCTTATGAGTTTACTAATCTGATACCTGGGACATATACGGTGAGTGAGGATCAGCAAACTGGTTGGACTCAAACCACCGAAGACCCGGCGGCTATTGAGATTCAATCCGGAACCGTGGTTGAAAATGTTGATTTCGGCAACTTTAAATTGGTGACTATTACCGGATTTAAGTGGGATGACACAAACGGAGATGGAGTTTGGCAAAAAGGAAATGAGGAAAATCCGGGCGAGCCGGGATTACAGGATGTCACTTTAGCTTTAGGGCGCGAAACCGGACCGGCGGGGCAAGACGGCACGATACCAATTGAGATTGTTGCCTTGAGCTTAACTAGCGCTAATGGTAGTTTTACCATCAGCGATGTGGGCCCCGGCCGCAAAAAACTCTTTGAAGAGAGTAGGGGTGGCTGGACTATTACCAATCCGGCGTCACACGTAGATTCTTTCTTTGACATTACCTATCGAATTGATTTACCCGACGTACCGGCGAAACCAAAGTCACTTGTCCAAGATTCTTTCTTTGATATATTTGTAGAATTGAGCGGACAGGATGTGAATCAGAGCGAAGCGACGAAAACGGGCTTAGTGATAACTGTTCCGAGCGTTCCGCTTGAGTTCGGCAATCATCAATTGCTTGTCATCAGCGCGGAGGCGTTGGCGGAAACGGGAGAAACTTCAACCGTCGTTACCTGGATGACGGACCGTCCCGGCACGAGCCGCGTTGTCTATGACACCGTCTCGCATCCCGCTCTTGGCTCCGCGCCGAACTACGGGTATGCGTTCTCGACCGTTGAAGATCTCGCGACAACCACGAGCCACACAATCACTGTTTCCGGCCTCACTGCGGGCACCACATACTTCTACCGCTCTATCTCTTCGGCATCGCCAGAATCAGTAAGTGACGAGGGTAGTTTCAGTACATTTGCACCACCGCCATCGCCTTCGGGTGGTGGTGGCGGTGGAGGCGGAGGCAACGGTCCGATTTTTTATCTCACAGTTCCGTCTTCGGGTGGAGGCAGAGGGGGAGTAACATTTACGATTCCTACTCCTACTTCGCAAGGTCAAAGTCTGGCCCTCACGCCGGGATCAACTCCTCCTCCCCTTACTAGTGGAGAAACCGGCACGGTTTTAGAAACAGAAAATGAAAGTGAAGGAGTGCCAATGGAACCGGCTGAAATCGCGCAAGCCACAGAAAGCAATATAGAAAACTTAGCCGAAAATAAGACGCCTCAACGAAATTTTCTTTTGGCGGCGGTTGGAAATGCATTTGACTTTAGTGTCAATAACCGCTGGTTGACGATTTTTGTGTTAGCCATTGCCATTGGCGTATTGTCGTACTTCGTTTACAGCCGAGTTTAGGTATTCTAATTTTCCTTGCTGTTTATAATGCGAAAACGCAGCAGTGGGTAGGCGCAAACCAACCTATTGACAAGATATATATCTTGATATACAATAATGGCATATGAAAAAGAAAATTATAGGTGGGGTTATTATTACTATATTACTCGCGTTTTACGTTTTGCCGTTGCCAATCGTGAAAGCGCGACCTATCTCTTTTGATCATCGTCCAGACGAGGTCATAATTAAAAAACGCGGTAGCGACCGTTTTGAGCGTGTGCGCCTTGACATAGGAGATCGCGTTGATAATGCACTCGCGAAATTTCGCGGAGAAAATGATATTGAATATGCGGAGCCAAATTATATTGCCCGCGCACTTTTTGTGCCAAATGAATCATATTATTCCTATCAATGGAATATGGACAATACAACCTACGGCGGTATCCACATGCAAGATGCATGGGATTTCTCACAAGGAGCCGGTGTAACAGTTGCCGTTATCGATACTGGTATTGCATACGAAGATTATGGATCTTCATATAAACAAGCGCCTGATCTGGCAGGAACCGCATTCGTGCCCGGGTATGACTTTGTAAACAACGATACGCATCCAAATGATGATAATGGGCACGGTACGCATGTTTCAGGAACCATTGCTCAAAGTACCAATAATTCGCAGGGTACCGCTGGTATCGCATATAAGGCATCTCTAATGCCGATTAAAGTGCTTGATCGTAACGGTAGTGGCACATATGCTGATGTTGCGGAAGGTATTCGCTGGGCCGCTGACAACGGAGCAAAAGTTATAAATCTTTCACTTGGAGGATCGGCTTCGGCTACATATCTTGAAGAAGCTTTGCAGTACGCATATAACAAAGGCGTAACAATTGTTGCGGCATCTGGAAATGATAGCGCGGGAATTGTTTCTTATCCCGCGGCTTATGATAATTATGTTATTGCTGTGGGTGCTACGCGTTTTGATGAGGCAAGGGCTCCATATTCAAACTATGGCGCAAGTCTTGATATTATGGCACCCGGTGGAGATACGTCTGTCGATCAAAATGGTGATGGATATGGTGATGGTATATTGCAGCAAACGTTCGCATCTGGGCAGCCGGGTTCGTTCGGGTACTACTTTTATCAAGGAACTTCGATGGCAACGCCGCATATAGCCGGTGTTTCCGCGCTTTTACTGGCAAGTGGCAATGTATCAACACCAGATGCGGTTAGGGAGGCTCTACAGAATTCAGCAGATGATCTCGGCTCTACGGGGCGAGATAACTCATATGGATGGGGTCTTGTGAATGCGGCTCGCGCACTGTCATATGTAGGACCGACGCCCACACCAACTCCTACACCTACTCCAACACCTACACCTACTCCTACTCCCACACCAACCCCGACGCCAACCCCGACTCCTACACCTACAGC
>CAYHTS010000070.1:0-2844 GCA_964359635.1 uncultured Candidatus Saccharibacteria bacterium
AAAAAAGACGACAAGCTCGACATCAGCCTCGTCGGCATCATCTTCTGGTTCATTAGTGCCTACATAAAGTATCTGCCGTTCGCATTTGTGATCTACCTGCTTTGGATGCGGGAGACGGCGCGGACGGTTGGACGTTGGGGCCACGAGGACGAAGACGACGCTTGGAAAGAGCGCGTTGCACAGCGGCTTGGTAACATCGGGTCGCTTGCAATCGCACTACTTTTCTACCCCGTCGTAATCGGCTGGGTATGGAAGCAAGCACTCTCCGAGCTGGCTCGCGAAGTAGCCGTTCAAGCAGAGATTCGGCGCACGAAGGAGAAGCTTTTCACGCTCCTTTCAAACGACGAGCTGGCGACGGCCAAGCGATTGGCTCGAAAGGGTCTGTCGCTGATTCAAGTTCGCGAGCAACTAGCCCTCGAGCTTCCCCCGCCACGGCACAGCTTTTCGAGCGCCGTGGCCGCCACGCTAATCCTCGCCTTCCTTGGTAGTTTCGTGCCTAGGCCGGCTGAGGCGAATGCGAAGGCGGCAGCATCACAGACCCACGCCTACGTAAGCTCAACACGAGCGGAGGCACGCGCGGGTCCTGAACTCCGTCTGCGGGAAGGCATTTTCCACGGCTTCGATCAGGCGGCCGAATCCCCCTCAATACCGGTACTGGAAGAACCGACAGAGGAACGGCTTGTCGCGATCGAGGTCAACGAACAAACCTGGTGGCGCGAGAGGATAATAGACCACGTACCGATCGCTTCGGCTGTGTAGACGGAAACCGCACCTAGGTATCCAACTCTACCAGCCGGAGGTCAGCCTCCGGTAAGGAGGCATCATGAACAAGATCGGCATCATCACGCTCATCGTCCTTTCACTCATCAGTCTGGCACACGCCGATGAGGGCCCCAAGGTCTGCTGGACCACCGAGTTCAAGTCTGCATTCCTCATCGCGCCGGCCGTCAAGCTGGCCGACGAGGTCTGGCAGAATGACCTTACGGTCAAGTGGACTGGCGGATACTTCATCAGCGCTTGGGTGTCGACCGGTTACGCCGAGAAGGACGTGACGGCCGGCATGCCGTTGAAGTCTCTCGGCCTGCCGGGCGCAGTCGAGGGCGGCATCTACATGCTTCCGCCGACCTCGAAGGTCAGCAACGATTTCTTCACGGCAAGTTGGTCAACGAGCCACGGCCCGTTCGCATTCAGCGTCCAGCATCTCGGTGGAGTCGGCAACGACTCACCCGCCGGTGGTTGGTTCCTGAAGGCAGACGCGGCCAAGGCTGTCAGCCTCTCGCCGGAAGTCAAGCTCAAGTTCCACACTCGGCTGACTTGGGATAGCGGCGTGGCTAGGCGCGATTCGGCGTTCATCGCCCGATTCAAGCCCGAGCTGACGATCGCTTTGCCTAAGGACGTTTCGTTCTTTGTCGGTTGGGAGGGCCACTTGCCTCTCACTGACCGGGACGCTCGCGACTTTCAGCAAGCAAGTCGAGCAGGGCTGCGCTTCACTTTCTGATTCTGATCTTCACCGAGCCGTGGGGCGCATCCGCCCCACGGCTCTTCATCTTTTTTAGGCCATTAATTCATCCCAAAAATCGCTTTTTTTATGAATGAGAACAAAAAATAATGCAATACCAATGGCAAAAGCTAAAAGCTGGTACTTAAGGCTCAAAGCTCCGACATACGCGAAGATAAAAGCAAAGGGAGTAACGCCGATAATCGTGGCGTGAGCATAAGTTTTCCAAGATATACTTTTAAATAAACCTAAGATATAACTCAAAATGTCAGCAGGAATTAAGATTCTGAATAATACAATCATGCCAAAGACGTTTTTCTTGGGCAAACGTTTTTCTATGGCTTCTATTTTGCTGGGAGAGATAAATCTAGTGATGTAATCGTAACCAAAGTGACGCGAAATTCCAAAAGCAATCAGACTTCCTATTGTCCAACCGATGATGCTCATTACAGCTGTCCAAAATGGGCCCCATATCGCGGCAGAAATCGGAATCAGAGGTCCGGCGCTAATGGGCGCAACTACAACAGCAATAATCGTTAGCATAATATAGGTAATAACTCCAACTACTTTGTACTCGCCAATGGCATGAGACAATTCTGAACGATATTGATGCACAACAACTGAAACGAGGACGAAAAAACAAAGTATAATGGCAATTCCTATTAACGCATCTAGGTGTGTTCGCTTAGCGATGTGAGAAAACTATATTTGTTTTGGCTTGAGAAGAATGACGAGTCCAAGAGCTATCAAAATGAGGGGCCAGAAAATTCTCCAAGGAAAATCAAAATCCGGAATAAGTTGTTTTAGAAGCAAAACAAGACCCATAAATATTATCAAATAGCCAAAAAAGACTTTGCCTTCGCCGACTTTCTTTTGGGTCTTTTCTTGAACTTGATCGACAAATTCTTTTACTGACTCTCCAATATTTGCATTAGCAGACTTTTCATCTCCGGACATCACAATAATTAAAATCAAATAGAGCAATATGCCCAAACCTTGAAATAGTGCGAGTAAAATAAATACTACCCGAACAAGGGCTACGTCTAAAGCAAAATAATCGGCCAAGCCGGTGGCAACTCCGAACAATATCTTGTCTTGCTGAATTCGGTGAAGTTTTTTAGGTGTGTCGTCCATCCCGTTAGAAAGTCCCGGTTAGGCAAGTAATGCATATTCCAAAGTATAACTGTGGTATATGATACTTTCTAACGGGATCCATTACTTATGTTATATAACTTTTTGTTATCCACTGCAATATGCATCATTTAAACTTGAATGTCTCGAGCATATGCCGCACCACTTCTTCGAGTTTAGGATTGCCGTCGTACTGTGTTGGATAACTAATGGAT
>CAYHTS010000071.1:0-2827 GCA_964359635.1 uncultured Candidatus Saccharibacteria bacterium
TATCTTCTTGGCACTAGTGGTAACGGCATATTGATTGGTAGTTTGGCTCAAAGGTGTTTGTGATGTTGTACCTTGGCTATCAATATATTTTGCACCTTGGTTATTAGATGGGCTGCTTGTTTCTTGGGGCTGGCGTCGGAGAAGAATGACGCTGACAATAAACGCTACCAAGCTGACGGCAACAATGACTATAATAAGTTTTTTGTTCATTGGTTGTTATTAATAGCGGGTAGCCGACCAAAACTATGAGAGCTCATTGGGCGATTGTGGGAGATTGTTATCTGTCGATTGCCTGGTCCACTGCCGCCCTGATTTCCGCCAAACATATTGAAAGTCCCGTCATCGTTGACCGATTCGACAAAGCCTATATGTTCGTTTTTATTGCGAATGGCAATATCTCCTGGGAGCGGTGTCTCTCCGGGTTCCAGAAGACGCCAACCGTCCTGGCCGTTCACGAATTTGTTATACCAGTTTTTCACACCAGAATAGCCAGTTGGCGGTGTATAGCCCATTTGCCTTACAACCGATGCAACAAAATCTCCGCACCACCTATTGCGGTTACCTGATGTTGTGATGCCAAGATCAATAGCTTTTTGTACGGTTGTGCCAATTAGTTTGCCTATAAGATCATTATTAAAAATCAGAGCTCCCAGAGGAGATACTAAACCAAGCGCTGCTTTTGCGTATTGGCCAACTTGTTGGACAGTTTCACCGATAGCTAGACCCATAGAAAGAGAAATAGCGCTTAATGGAACAATTATTATCAGTACCAGACCAAAGCAACCCGCCAAACAAGAGCACCCCTGTTTTTTCTGGGGTTGAGTTGGTGTTGCGCTAACTTTACTTGGAGAATCAGCCAAAATTCCCTCTCTTTAGTATCTGGCAATGGTTTCTAAATGCTTGCTAGCCGCCGATGGGGGTGCCGGTTTTTTCGGCGAGCGATGTTGCTTTCTCGGTTTCAACAGCGGCCTCGGTCTTTTTATCGGTAGCTTCATAAAGCGTGGCGAGCAATTGATGGCTTAGAGGATATATCGGGTCAAGGTCAAGCGCTTTTAGCAAACTTTCTTCGGCCTCCAAGTAATTCTTGCCGGCTATTTGAGAACTGGCAAGCATCAGATAACCGTCGCGCCAGTTGGGTTGGAGGTTGAGAGTTATCTTGGCGGCGACCAGCGCTTCCTCGGTTTGGCCGTCTTTCATTTTTTGTTCCCAAAGCGCCGCTCCGCCCATGGACGAGGTGATTTGATCGCCAATGGACTTTTCAAGCTCGGCTCGGCGCTGACTCTCCGAGGCGACACGAGCCGCTTCGGACTCGGCCGAACGGTGACTCAACCAACCTTGAATTTTTGTGACCCCAAACCAGCCCAGCCCTACCAGCATGAGCATTCCAATACCGACAGCGATATAGCGCCATGGCAGTTTAGGTAGTGGCCTAGGCGAACGAGATATATTTGGCTTTCGCGACATAGTCCTTGTTGAATGAGGACGGTAATAGTAAGTCATAACTTTATAAATTCCAAATAACAAATCCTAAATAACGTGAATTAAATAACACAAACCTGTAATTGTCATCCTGAGCTCCAGTGGGGCGAAGGATCTCTGAACTTGTTTCAGGTATGCTCGCATTCGCGAGAGATTCTTCACTTCGTTCAGAATGACCCGTTATAATTTTTTAATTCATGTCAATTAGTAATTAATTTATCTGGCCAAGCCGCGGTAATCAGCATCTTGTCGCCACGAAGGGCTAACGGTACTTCCTGCCAGATGGTTTCGGTGACAAAGGGCATAAAGGGGTGGAGCATAATCAACTGGTCGCGCAACAAGAGCCACAGCAAAGCGCTGGCCGACTTGGCACTGTCGCCGCCATTCTCCAGCCGCTCCTTGCTCTCCTCTATTATAACATCCGCGAAGCGGTGCCAGAACCAGTGATAGAGTTCATCGCCGGCTTGAGAGAATTGATATCCTTCGAGCAATTTGGTGACTCTTTGCTTGTGTAATGCGAATTCTTTGAGGATTTTTTCATCTTGGCCTGATAATTTGTCATTGCGAGGAGTTAGCGACGCGGCAATCTCGTCAGCGGAAGGCCCAGATTGCTTCGCCTGGTCTCGCAATGACAGAGTAGTATCTGTTGGTGCTTCGGAAGGCCCAGATTGCTTCGCCCCGTCGGGGCTCGCAATGACAGAGGAATCTATAGGTATAGATTGCTTCGGCCCAATGGGCTCTCGCAATGACACGGTGTCTATCCGCGCTAACACAAATCTTGACGCATTCCAGATTTTATTGGCGAAATTGCGGTAGCCCTTGGCGCGGCTGGCGGCAAAATTGACATCGTTGCCCGGTGTCGCGCCGATAACCAGCGCCATCCTGACAGCGTCGGTGCCCCACTGGTTTATGAGACCGAGCGGTTCCACAACGTTGCCGAGCGACTTGGACATCTTGCGGCCCTGCTCGTCGCGCACCAGTCCGTGAAGGTAAACTGTGTCAAACGGCGGTTTGCCGGTGAGCTCAAGGCCCATCATTATCATCCGCGCGACCCAGAAAAAGATGATATCATAGCCGGTTTCCATAACGCTCGTCGGATAGTATTTTTTGAAGTCGGGAGCATTCTCATCCGGCCAACCGAGGGTTGAAAACGGCCAGAGAGATGATGAGAACCAAGTATCGAGAACATCGGGGTCTTGTTTCCAATTGCCGCTACTGTCTGGTGGATTATCTCCGACATGAATATCGTGGGTTGTTAACGCTAAAAGTCCTTGAAACTTTGAGCGATACCATACAGGAATTTGGTGTCCCCACCAGAGCTGCCTTGAGATGCACCAGTCGCGAATAT
>CAYHTS010000072.1:0-2778 GCA_964359635.1 uncultured Candidatus Saccharibacteria bacterium
ATTGAACTTACGCAACTCGCCCGAAGGAAGTTTGACGAGCGTATGGCCACCTTCGTGCGCCATGATTACAGCTTTCGCGCCCGCTGATTTGACCAGCTTTGCGCCACCGCCGGGCGTTAGGTCTATATTGTGAATTTCCGTACCTGTTGGAATTTTACCGATATTGGTGCGATTACCGACCTGAAAGCTGGCATCCTCACCGTATGTAATTTCCTTTTCCTGATGCAGTTTGGAAGGAGCGAGAATATAGAACATCTGACCGCTAGTATTCTTTATAAGCGCGATGTGAGCCGTTCGATATGGGTCGTATTCGAGGCGCATTATCTGAAAAGGTCCCTGGCCACATCGCCCCAAAGTACTAATAATCCGATATTTTTTCTTAACGCCACCGCCCCTGTGTCTGGTACTGACATGGCCCTTGTTGTCCCGACCGATTCCCCTAGCGTGCATATTGGTAAGAGAGCGAATTGGTTTTTCCTTACTTAAACCCTCACGCCTAAGAAAACTGGCGAGCCGCCGGCCGGCTGATGTCGGTTTCACTTGTTTTAGTGGTGTTTTTTTTCTTATCATTTGGCCTCGAAACCCGGGATCTTTGTACCCTTTGGTAATTTAACCATAAACTTCTTGGTTTGTCGAGTCACGAAGAAGTGTTTGCCGCGACGCCGCTTCTCCGGTTTTGTAATAATACTGGCGATTTCCAGCGGGGTTACCTTGTATTCTTTGCGAATCATATGGTCAACTATATTTTTTGTATAGTTTAACGGCGCAGTAAAGCAAAACCAGCCCTTGTCAACTAGGGACATTGTTTTCTCGCTCATGAGTGGCACAATTATCCTCATATTTTTTCCTTGCTTCTAGCGGTCATTGCTTTATAGGCACTAAGCGTCATAACTACAGCATCGCAATTCAATAAATCATAAAGGTTAATACTGTTACTGCCTATAACGCACGCAAAGGATAAATTGCGGATTTGGAGGATAAATTCTTTCTCCTTCGGCGCTGTTATGAATAGAATCTTTTTGTCATCAATTTTAAGTTTGCCGAGAAGGGCTAGAACCTCGTTTCTCTTGACGCCACTGCCCGGGATGTCGAGAATAAAATATGATTTTGACCTATATTTGTCGGCAAGAGCCGCCTTTGTCGCCTGGCGTTTCATCTTTTGAGAGACCTTGAGAATAGGGTTTTTTTCAGCAGAGGGCCCAAAGGTTATTCCGCCCCCTCTCCAAATCGGTGAACGGTTAGAGCCGGCGCGCGCGCGGCCGGTGCCTTTTTGTTTCCATGGTTTTCGTCCGCCACCACGCACCTCGCCTTTAGTTTTAGTATTGGCGCTGACTTGGTGGCGGCAGGCGATTTGCGCGCGCAGGACCTGGGCAGTCGTTGTTCTGCTAACCTCTACGCCAAAAATATCACCATCTAATTCTTGGGTTTTTGTGCTTGTTCCGCTTAATGAGTAGATTGGCGTTCTCATAGCATTAATCCTTAATTACCAGCCAGCTCTTGTTTGGCCCTGGGATAGCACCTTTCAGAAGTATTAAATTATCTTTTGCGATAACGTCTACGACTTTAACCTTAATTATCGTAACTTTAACATTTCCCATGTGGCCAGGCATTTTCTTGCCTTTAATAACTCGTTGGGGTTGCTGTGAGCCAATAGCTCCAGGTGCCCGATGATGGTCGGAACCATGGGTTTCGGGACCCCTGTGGAAACCGTGTCGTTTAATAACGCCAGCAAACCCCTTACCCTTCGATACACCAGTAACAGAAACAAGGTCGTCGGCTTTGAACTGGGAAACATCTAATCTGGCGCCGACCTTGGCGTCAACATTGCCTCGATATTCTTTAATAAGTTTTGGCTTGACGTCGGCTTTCTTGGTATGTCCCAACACTGACTTTGAGAGGTGGCGATTGTTGTCGCCAGCGCCAAATTGGAAGGCATCATAGCCATCGGTTTGCGTTGTTTTCACTTGGGTCACAATATTGGGTTGTGCTAAAACAACCGTAACCGGTACAGCTTCGTGGGCCTTATTGTAGACCCTGGTCATTCCTATTTTTTTGCCCAAAATAAAACTCATATTATCAATCTTGCCGGATCATCTCCTAGACCTAGGATGATATCACCGCAATTTATTAAGTGTTTTGAAGACCAAATAACCAAGCTAAACTATAATACTATTTCCGCTATTCGAGCGTAATTCCTGCCTCATTCGCGCGCATTCGAATAATCAGATAAGATTGCTTCGTCTGACCTCGCAATGACACGTCTGACCCTGAACCAACTTTATGAACCTTATGAACTTTTCCTGCGTATTCGCGTGATTTATTATGTTTTTATCTCCACATCTACGCCGCTCGGCAGGTCCAGATTCATAAGAGAATCTATGGTTTGCTCAGTTGGCTCCAGCACGTCTATGAGCCGTTTATGTACTCTCATCTCGAACTGCTCCCTCGCGTCCTTATGGACGAATGTCGACCTCAAGACCGTCATTTTACGGTTGTGCGTCGGTAATGGAATGGGTCCGGCGACCTTGGCTCCCGAACGCGCTACAATATCCAGAATGGTGTGGCACGCCTTATCTATAATCCGGTGGTCATAGGCGCGCAAACGTATCCTGATTCTCTGTTTAGGTTCGCTTTTACTCTTTGGCGGCATATTTGATTACTTAGCTATCTTGGTTACTACACCAGCTCCAACCGTTCGACCACCTTCGCGGATGGCAAAGCGCATGCCTTCTTCGATGGCGACCGGAACAAGCAATTTAACCTTAAAAGTGATGGTAT
>CAYHTS010000073.1:0-2766 GCA_964359635.1 uncultured Candidatus Saccharibacteria bacterium
GTATCAAAGGAAACACAAAAACAGGGCTTAGTTGAAACCGCATTCAATTCAATTACCAAGCTATCAAGTTGCGCTCTTCAGACAGGTCAAGCATATGCGGCCGACACTAGCAATACTGCCTTTATACCCGCTGGCAAAAAACGCGCCTCCCTCTGGTCGCGAATAGTCACTAGGGTAAAAAGTTGGTTCGGTGTTTCTGCTGATACATCAGACGCAGTCAATGCGATCGGGAGCAAACACGAGGGTGTTTGGCGCCTCTGGGCAAATAATAACCCTACAGCGTTAAACCAATACTGGAACTCCCTTAGTGGTGAATCAACAAAGAGCCTTGTCAATTGGTCCTACAAAATCAAAGCTAATTCAAACGCGGAACTATGGGATTCCACTACTCGATTCGATACTCGTTTATATGACGGAACGTGGCTCGGAGAATGGATGTTTACTCCAACCAAACAAGCACCGTTGTCTGGGGGTTTTACTCAAGCCCAAACAAATATATTTATTTCCGCCTTCGCGAAAACGTTCAAAGATATCCCCGCCAAATCAATAGATTTAGGCAAATTAGATGGTTTCAAAAAGCAAGTTACACAGGAGGTTAGCGGCACAGGTACTTCATTGGGACTGACCGCGGGCCAAAAAACCGATCTGGAAGTTATGGTAAACAATGCCGATGGCGGCGTGCCTGTTGCCGAAGGTCTCCCCGAACCAGTTGGCGAGCAACAGTCACCTGACCCATCAACCCCTGGAACCTCACAACCCGGGCAAAACCTTAGCCAACCCAAACTCCACAAAGAAGAAGTCGCTAAGTGCCAGGAAAAGTGCGACTTAGGACCGACAAATCTAGAATGGCCCGAAACATGGAATCCTTTTTGGCTGACAAGTAACAGCAACGATTTTACCAAGGCCAATGTGGCTTGTTATCCCGATCCAAGCACCAACCCACTGAGTCCTAAAAAAGCGACGCGTACCGATGGCTGCGGCGATGATGTGAAGAACAAGCTCTGCTATGCCACCACACCCGATTGCTCATTGGGCACTTTAAGGTGTTCATCGCCTCAAGACGCTCGCAACGCGACACCGGCTTTCTCGTGCCTTGGTGATTTTAGCGGCCAAGCTCACGAGTGTGGCACCGAACGGGCCGAGAAATGGTGCCCCAACGAAAAACAGTTGGAGCCACTAAATGTTAATGATATTGTCGCGACTCTTACGGTCTTCGACAAACCAGCATTTAGCGCCTTTACTAAACCAGAAATTACCCAACCTCACGTTAGCGATTTATTGAATTGGGACTGGATAGGTCTCTTGACCAATGACGCTAATCGCGACGAGGATACTCAAAGAGGATCACCATCCGCCGCTTGGGACCCACTAACTAAACTTGCTTCTGGCGCCCTCGAAACCATTACATCCTTGTGGAAACCACAACTCAAGCAATCTACGTGGTCTAAAGAGTTGGGGTTGAGCGTCAAGCCAGGAACAAAATATTATAGCTTGAGTGCTCTGCAAGCCAATCTCGACCCCAATAACCGTGGTGGATGCTACAACGATTCAACTTTTTATGACTCAAAGGGCAACCAGGACTGGAACAGTATTATGAAATGCGCATTTGCTCACGCCGAGTACGAAGTAACTTTCGGTGACGATATGAACAGTTTTGGCGGCGCGGGACGCGGCAACCAAGGCAATACCTTGAGCGACTTAACCCATGGGCTTTTCGAGAAGCTCGGCCAGCTTGATCCCACTAAACTTGCCAAATACTTAAAACAAATCGGGGAATGGACAAAGCAAATGGGTAGCGGCATGGATGACACGACAAACTCATTACAAAATGCTGCCCAACAAGCCCAACAGCAAGCCAACGGCGGCAATTACAGCCAGCCGGCACCCGGCGAAGAGGGCGCCCATCCGCCTACCGGAACTGACAATGAAAAAAATACCGGTATCTGCTACTACACGCCGGAATAAGACCCTGTCATCGTCATAATGCGTAGAGGTAAGTCCTCCGAAGGTGATACAATATTACCAGGAGGATTTTTTGGTTATTAAGCACCCAAGATTTAAGCTTATGGTCTTGGCATTGTTTGGGCTCGCCCTGTCGGGGTGCTCGCTTTGGAGCACCAACTTGAATGGTAGCACAACGTCCAACGAAACTTGGAACTCTGTGCTCGGGGCGGAAAACGACCACTTTAAGTGCCCGTTCTATCAGGGCGTTACCAAAGAGAGTGTCGAGAGAGTCGGCCAAAATACTTATCCGTGGGAGCAGGTGAATCTCACCAAAACCGTTGACATATATTTCTACGGCGAGAATAATCGCCAAAAAACCAATCAGAATGTCTTTCGCTACTTTAAGTACGCCGCCGAGGTGCCGGTGCCGGCTTATAAGGTTGATGAAGGCATTGAAACGCACCTTGATAATGTTTTTCGCGGCTTTCCTCTTGAGACCAATTCGATTGCCGATACTATGCTCATCCCATTAGCCAATGCCAGCACTACTACCGGTTCGAATTTGAGAAGTCCTCTTAGCGAAATCATCAACCCCGACTCTCGGTGGGGCGCGCGAGCCGAGAGTGAGATTTATACCATGAACCAAAGCCGATATTTTGATTTTAATTTGCAGAAATTCAACCCCGAAGGCGCGATAAGCACCGAGAATTATCCGGCAATTATCTATGTCCTCTACAAACCAGACCGTTACGCCCTTTATCCGCCCGGACTTAGAGCCACGAAGCGCGCCGAGTACAAATCCTCGAAGCCCTTGTATTTTGA
>CAYHTS010000074.1:0-2762 GCA_964359635.1 uncultured Candidatus Saccharibacteria bacterium
CTGTCGAATAAGGGTCAAGGCGCCCAAGGGCTAAGCGCCGACCGCGCTTTTATAGTCCGCGCCACCTTCAAAAAACCGACCACCGCGGCCAGCAGCAATACCGAGGAAATCACCGATCCGGCCACTGCCTTCAATATCGAAAAATTAAATCTCGACCCTTTGCCAGCAATCGACAGCGTCCAATACCCGACCGATAAAAGATTTGCTCTTATAAGCGCCCAGTCGGGCGAAATAGGCATCCTTGATTTTGCTCGCCGCGATGTGACAAGTCAGGACTACGCGGCGGTAGATACCAATATCAAATCAGCCGCAACCACCGCTGACGGCTTAAACTTGTTCTACTGGCTGTTTCAACCAGATATCCAAAAAAACTTTTTGGTGCGCGATACATTAAAACGCGACAAGCCGGACCGTTTTTTCGACCAGCCGCTCATTGACCAGCTCGGTGTGACAAAGCTCAAATTCCGCTGGTCGCCCGACGCTCAAAAAGTTCTCGGCATTGGAGAAAAAACCATCCTCATCAATATATTGGAGCGCAAAGCCAGCATCCTCCAGGACACATCCACCCTCAAAGACGCCTGGTTCTCGCTTGATGGGGGAACCATCATTGGCATAAACGCGGACGGCCAGCTCCTAACCATAGACCTCGAAAGCCACCAGTTGGCCGATCACAACGTAACCACCTCGGCTAACAATCTGACAATTGCCGACCAAAATACGGTCTATCTTATTGACGGCGAGGGGAAATTCTACAGCTATAATTTTGACACCAAGCAAAAGGTGTTATATCTTATAGATGAGAAGATTAATGCCTCCGGCATCCAGTCGTGGATTGTGGACGCGACCAATTCACTGGCCTACTTTGTGGTGGATGGCAAGCTCTATACCGAACCGGTTGTGCGAGGCGACTATAATGATTAAAAATAGTTATAAAGTTCGTAAAGTTCGTAAAGTTCATAAAGTGCGGAGTGAGGTGGCGTAATCGTCATTCCGAGTGAGGTCTGCCGATTCGAGGAATCTCTTATTAGCTTCTTCACGCTTTATAAACCTTATAAACCTGATGAACTTTATAAACTATCCTGAAGGAGGGTTGTGCTCGCGAAGGGGAATATTTATAGAAAAATTATCATCATCGCGGTAGCGACGTTGTTTGTGTTGCCCTTGGCGGGTTGCGGCAAGAAGAAAACAACGACATCGCAAACTGCCGGCAACGTAACGCTCACCATCTGGCGCTCGTCAGACAATGACGAGGCCTTTGCCGACCTGATAAGTAATTATCGCCAAGAGCACAAAAACGTCACTATCAACTATGTCGGCCCCAACTCTAAACCCGAATGGAAAACCAACCCTGACCTTTACCGCCAAGAAGCCATTGACGCTCTCGCCACCGGCCGCGGGCCTGATATCTGGTCGGTAAGAAACGACTGGATGCCAACCGACCACCTGAAGCTCCGCGCTATGCCCGACGGACTGCTAGGCGGTCTAAGCTCAAACAAGGACGACCAGCAATCCTCGAACGTTAAACTCTTGCAAAAACTATTTGTGCCGGTAGCGACTAAGGACACTGTTTACGAATGCAACGTCCAGGCGCAGGCCATGGACATTGCCACCCTTGCCAATACCGACCTCGGCCAGTGTCCGGTTTATGGTCTGCCGCTTTCGGTTGACAGTTTGGGGCTCTATATTAACCAAGCCATTATGGACAGCGCCAGCCAGGCGCTAAGCGATACCAATAAGTTGTCGAAGAATCTCTCGTCGGAGGATGCCAAGGCACTTCAAAAAATAATGTCGGACGGCCCCAAAACGTGGTCTGAAGTTGTCAAAATTACCCCTTATCTGACCGTTACCGACGGCGCCAGCGTTACCCGCTCCGCCATTGCCATGGGGCTGGGCGCCAATATCGAACAGGCGCCCAACATCATCTCAACCCTTCTTTTCCAAAACGGCACCCAAAAAATCGTTACCGACGACCTCCGCTCCGCTAACTTTCAAAATGCTATTGGTGGCGAGGTTTCAAGCGCCTACCCGGGTCAAGGCGCTATTAAGTTTTATACATATTTCGGCTTACCGACACTCGGCGGCAAAACCAACCCTCTCTACACATGGAGCAGGGACTTCGCCCCGCAGGGCGCGCGCCAGGCCTTTGTTGACGGCAATCTGGCTATGATTATCGAGGACTCGTCACTATGGGCCACGCTCAAGGCCTCCAACTTGAAGTTCTCGCCCAAAATTGTTTCCATGCCCCAGCTCGAGTCGGCCGCCAACCCCACGAGTTATTCAACTTACTGGATAGAAGGCGTTACTAACAACTCAAAGAATGCCGATGTCGCTTGGGATTTCGTTGCCTACGCCGCCACTAAGGGCGTTCGCTCTTACTTGTCCAATACCAAGCGGCCACCGGCGCTGATAACCGGCGCCGGAGAGTACGATACGGACGCTACGCAACAACAGGTATTTCAAGGTCAAGCGTTGATTGCTGATTCGTGGTACAAGGGTCCCGACGCCAACCAGACAGACAAGATTTTCCGCAACTGGGCGGACAGCATTGCCTTAGGTGGCAAGAACGTTGCCGAAGCCACCAATACCGCCGCCGCTCAACTCACCACTCTCCTGCAAAGCGCCGCCTCCGCCGCGCCAGCCACGGCGAATTAGTTCATAAAGTTCGTAAGGTTCATAAGGTTTATAAAGTTTCGTTTGTGTCAAGGCCAATATTGTCATTGCGAGCGACTTCTGAGGAGCTCGGCAATCTGGGCCTACCTGCC
>CAYHTS010000075.1:0-2716 GCA_964359635.1 uncultured Candidatus Saccharibacteria bacterium
CCACTAGCACCGTCTGCGGCTCCTGTTCGGCGGAAAGTATTTCTAGATGCCCCCTAAACATCATGTCGGCTATAATCCTAAAGTCTTTGTAAGACGGAGTTTTAACGGGCAGGTAAACACCCTCCCCGACGCGGTTGTTTGCGAGTTTCAATATTACCGGATCGTTTAACTTCAAGCCGACCCTTATAAGAGCGCTATTAGCAAGAAGTTCTGGCATTACCACGACGTCGTTTAGAACCCTCTGGATTTCAGCCTCACGGCGGGCTTCATAATAGTCAAGTTTGGCCTCGGCCTCCCTTCTGCCCGCAGCAGTCCTAACAAAGTATCCACGATAGTTGCTTTTTACCAACCCGATGCTGGCAGCACCTAAAGAATTAAAGATTCGGACTTCCTGATTGTACTGCTGGGCTACCCCTAAAGTTGACTTGGGGACTCTCTCTTCATAATCTTGGTGCTGTTTATCCTCGAGGTCATCACGCATATATGCCTGGCTGTATGGGCTGGCCCTTAGATATATGTATGCCTCGTCAATCAGCTCTGGTCTTTTTTTCCTTCCGGTCTTATTAGTATAGTCGGGCTTCGGAAACCATATGTGGTGGCCATCCTGGCCGGTAGCAGCTTTAAACCCAACGGCCCGAGGATCATCTGGCATGTATTCGAGCAAGTAAGACGGGTCGACGAGGCCGTGCACTGTTAAAGGGACAGGCCTCTCATGCATTTTACATCGCTCCCTGTGTGTCTTTAAGCATTGCGGCACCTTTTTGTTTTTCCCATAACGCTTATTTTTACTTTCGCACAAAATCATTTCCAGCGCAAGCAAAATTGCCGGGCTCCTCTCTCGACAGATCAAATTTCTTATGCTACAATAGCTGTATCGTTCAAAGATGAATCCAGCGTTTAGAATTTTTTAACCCGGGCTTCATTGGAAGCAAACGTGTTAATAACTAAGCCAAAAAAGGATTCATTTTTTTTAATGCCCTATATCTCACATCGCCGACCCAGTAGCGCTCGCCGATCCGGCACCAGGCCGCCGCGTGCCCCTAAAAGTAGTAAACAGGCTATCAACCCCAGCCGATATGTAAAGGCCGCTAACCCGGCACAAACCACCGACTATACCGCCCAAAATGCTTTTGCCGATTTTGCCATCCATCCATTGCTTAAAAATAATATTGCCGGCAAGGGATATAAAATGCCGTCGGAAATCCAAGATAAAACTATTGCACTAGGGTTATCCGGCCGGGATGTAGTCGGTGTAGCTAACACCGGCACCGGTAAAACGGCCGCTTTTGCCATCCCGATTTTAAATAAACTGATGCATGAGCGTGATTCGAGAGCCATTATTATCGCACCGACCCGTGAGCTGGCCCTACAGATCGAGGGACAGTGCAAACTGCTGGCCCAAAATAGCGGCCTAACGGGCGCTTTGGTTATTGGCGGCATGCCGATGGGGCGCCAAGTTAGCGCTCTTAAAAACGGCGCCAACATTATCATTGGCACGCCAGGGCGGCTTAAAGACCATGTCAAACAGGGCAGCCTAAACCTCGGCGACTGTCATATGGTGGTACTTGACGAAGTCGACCGCATGCTAGATATGGGCTTCATAAACGACGTCCGATTTTTGCTGGATTTACTGCCGGACGGCCGCCAATCATTCTTTTTCACGGCAACTCTTGGTCCGGAAGTCAGTACACTGATACAAACCTTTGCCAAAGATCCGGTAACCGTCAACGTCAAAGCTGGTGAAACTTCTGACAATGTCCACCAGGACGTAATAGCTTACGAGAATAAGCCCCAGCGCTTAGACCTGCTGCACGATGTACTATTGCGCAGTGACGTCAAAAAGACGCTGATTTTTTGCGAGATGAAATACGGCACCGAGCGATTAGCTAAAGAACTAGTCGCTCGCGGTTTTATCGCCGATGCCTTGCACGGCGGCAAGACCCAAGGCCGGCGCGGCCGGGCGCTCGATAGCTTCCGCGACAGTAGTGTAAATATCCTAGTCGCCACTGACGTCGCCGCTCGCGGCATAGATGTCATTGACATCACACACGTAATCAACTTTGATGAGCCCCACAGCTACAACGACTATATCCACCGTATTGGCCGCGCCGGACGAGCCGGCAAAATTGGCCACGCCCTGACTTTCGTTGAGTTAAAACCCGCCATCCGCTTCTAGTCCCTCTATTTTCTGTATTCTTGCTCGAGACAAGAGTATAGTTATGCTATAAGCGGAGTAAACTATGGCACAAAAAGTATTAGGTAAAGTCACTCACTATTTTGATCATCTAGAGGTGGCCGTAATTAAACTGGGCAAGGGTGCTGGTTTAAAAAAGGGTGAGAAAATTCAGTTTAAAGGTAATAGCACCGATTTTACACAAGAAGTTGGCTCATTGCAGGTGGATCACAAAGACGTCGAAGCAGTCAAAGCCGGCGACGACTTTGGCCTGAAAGTCGACAAACCGGTTAAAGAAAACGACCAAGTCTACCTCGCCGAAAAATAATGCTCAACCCACCCGCTCGAAAAATCCCTCAAAAACGGATATCATTAGGCCAATGAATCATAACCGGAATGAGCGAGGTTTTCATCACATAGCCCTATTGATGATGTTTGTTGTTCTTGGAGTTATCGGCTTTGCAGGCTGGAAAGTGCTGGGTGAAAAAGATGCGGCCAATCCTCCCGATACCACAATCGAGCTGTCCAACGATTCCGCTTGCC
>CAYHTS010000076.1:0-2651 GCA_964359635.1 uncultured Candidatus Saccharibacteria bacterium
CCGGTCGTTGGCAGTATCATACGCGACGCTGTAGAGGGTGTTGGGAGCGTCGTAAGAGCTTATAAACAGCGGCGCGGCGGGGTTGGAGATGTCATACACCTGAAATTCTCGGGTGGGGATGTTGCCGACGAGGAAGAGATAGTGGTTGTCAAGACCAAGGGCGATGTCATAGACGATATTGTTATTGTTGTCTTTCGGGGTAATGGTGCTTTTGAGTTGGGGGCTAAGAGGATTAGTAACGTCAAAAAGATATACTAACCCCTTACTGGTTCCGATAAGAACCGTTTTATCGAAAGCGGCGACCGTTAAAGCATTTTGGTTTTCCGGCAGGCGGAAGTGGCCGACGACATTGGGGTGGGCGGGATCTTGAATGTTAATGATTTTTAGCTGGACGGTATTGCCCGTACTTACATAAGCATAATTGTCTATAACTGCCGCTTCGTAAGCTGACAGATTATCTATTTCCAACTCACCGACCTGAACTGGCTGATCGGGGTTGGACATATCTATGACGTAAAAGATTTCTTCGTCTCCCCGCAATCTTGTGAGGTACGCCAAATTTCCGGCGCCGGCGACACCCATAGCATCCGCACCCCCTTCGGCGTTAAAGTCGCCTTTCACGACCGGAGAGTTGGGATTAGTGATATCGGCGCTTTGGAGTTCGGCCGAATTACTCTTGGTGGCGATTAAAACCAAATTATTAAGAATCGCTAAATTTTTGGGATTGTCTTTCAGGTTGTTCTGCGAGGCGACGCGGGGGTTTTGGGTGTCGGTAATGTCAATTGACACGAAACTGTCGGCGGCGCTGTCTCTCACGACGTAGAGATTGTTATTCTTAACTTGCAGTTTAAGGCCATCTTTCCCGCCGGTAAGAGTGACGAACGATTCCAGGAGCGGGTTTGTCCAGTCGCCGAATCCAGGGATGCCGGAATACGCGCTCCAGTTGGTGAGGGTTGTCTCGAGAGTTAGTGATGCGTCGTGCCCCGTTCTTTTTTGCCAGGAAGCGGTCGAGATAATTTTTTTAGTATTGGCGTCTATCGTACTAATGTTTATTTTGCGCTCAAAACCCGGAAGGGTATCCTGCGTGCCGGCGAATTGCCATTTGCCGCCGGCGGAACTTATCCCGTGATCGCCGTTGGTGAGGAGCGCGAAATCTTCGTTTCCGATCGCCCTCGATGCCTCTATGCCTTCTTGGGCTAAATTGGCGGCTCTGGAATTTTGCCCAATATTTGCCAAACTATCTTCACTATAAAGGAGGATACTGATGGAGGTTAGGGAGGAAAATGAAAAAAGAGCGATGGCCAAGATCACCTCTATTAACGAGAACCCGCGCCTCCTAGTAGCTAACAGTGCCTTTTTCATTGATGGTTATATTTTGTTCATAGGGTTTTATTTGAAGGTTAATAGTACCGCTGGTATGGGGATTGCCGGCATATTTTGTAAAATGCAACTCGTCAAGTCCGGTTGTTACGATAGTTGTAGGGAAGTTAGTTACTTGGTCGAAATTCGCATCTCGGGCGCCGTAATTATCGCCCTTGTAAAGCACGATATTGCCACTTGTAATTTTGACGCTCCAGCCCGCATCGCCGGCGCCCTCGCGTGAGAGTAACTGCGCGTTTCTAATAGTTTGGGAAAGCGTAATGACCATCATGTCGAGGGCGTTTTTGATATGGAGACGCTGATTGACGGGAATAGTAATGCCGGCAATAGCGGTAATGATGGCAATAACCAACACTAACTCCACAATTGTAAATCCTTTATTACGACGAGTTGATATCATGTAAGAAGTTTATAGGGTTTATAGAGTTCTTGAAGTAAATTAGTTCATTAGGCTCATCAAGTTCGTAAAGTTGGGGACTTTGTGAACCATATATGGCCGCGGAGCATCATTTACTGAACCCTCCGATTAAGCTGTAGATCGGCATAATGACGGAGAGCGCGACGAAGACCACCACCGCCCAGATGACAAAAAGCAGTATTGGCTCGAGCGCTACCGAGAGATTCTTCGTGCTTATATCGGTCTTTTCTTCGAAATTATCGCCAATGGCCGTTAGTGTCCCCTTGAGGTTACCTGACTGTTCGGCGGCGACAATCATCTGTTGAACCGGGTAGGGTATGAGGCGGTTAGAATATTTATAGGCCGTGAAGCATTTTTGGAACGAATTACCGTCCTCGATGTTGCTAGCTAGGAAGCCGTACAATCTCTTATAATCGCGGAAAGTTGATATCTCCTCGAGAGATTTCAGGGTATTAACAAGCGGCATACCGGCTGAAAGCAAGGTGCCGAGGATAAAACCGAACCGCGACAGCTCAATTTGCTGAACTAAGATATTGATGCCAGGAATTCTAAATATTATCTTCTGGCCAATAAATTTGGTCTTGGGAAAGAAGAAAAGAAAGTAAAATAGTATGAACAGCAAAACAAGAAACGCGGGTACGACCACTAAGCCGTTTTTATCGAGATACGCGCCGATACTCAAGAGGATTTTTGTAGTAATGGGCAATTTAATATCTAGAGAATTAAAGACACCGGAAAGTTTTGGCAGTATGAACCAAGCGATGCCGATGCCGACGACAAGGGTGAAGAATAATATAATCACGGGGTACATCAGCGCGGATGTAACCTTCGAACGGAACATTTTCTCCTTTTG
>CAYHTS010000077.1:0-2587 GCA_964359635.1 uncultured Candidatus Saccharibacteria bacterium
TATAGTTAAGGACAGGCCGATTCGCACTTCGGTGCTTATCGAGCCTGGTCGATCTTACTTATTTCCGCCTTTGGGCGGAACGACAGTGAGTTTATTCTTGCAACCGCGTAGGAACCGAGTACTTACACATAAAGTAAATGCAATAAAAGCAGTTATTTGAGGTGTCAATTTACGTATTTATTTTTGTCATTGCGAGCGACTTCTCAGGAGCGCGGCAATCTCTTGGTATCTGATTGAGATTGCTTCGCCGAGCCTCGCAATGACATCAATGAAAACCAATTATCATCAAGCCGTCATTAGTGTTCTCACCCCGTTGGGGTTCGAACAATAATACCATTCGAACTTGCTTGCCCGACGAAGCCCGGTGGGGCGAAGTTGGGTCGAGAACAACGGGACTTACTTCACTATCTTATCGATGAGTCCGTACTTGAGGGCTTCTTGAGCTGACATATACCGGTCGCGCTCAGAGTCCTGTTCGATTTGAGTTTTTGATTTGCCGGTGTGCTTGGCGAGAATTTCGTTGAGTGATTCTTTGACGCGCAGAATTTCCTTGGCGTGAATGGCAATATCGGTGGCTTGTCCGCCGGCTTCGCCCATGGGCTGATGAATCATTATGCGCGCGTTGGGCAAACTATATCTTTTACTTTTGGCGCCGCACGCCAGAAGCACCGCCGCGGCGCTCGCTGCCTGTCCGACACAAATTGTCTCAACATCGGGCTTAATGTGCTGCATGGTATCATATATCGCCATGCACGACGTTACCGAACCGCCCGGGCTATTGATGTACAGCCGTATATCTTCTTTGTCGTTTTCGGCGGTCAGAAATAACATTTGCGCTATGACGATGTTGGCGACATCATCGTCTATCGGTCCGCCTAGAAAGACAATTCTTTCCTTTAGAAGGCGCGAATAAATGTCGTACGCCCGCTCGCCAAATTGTGACTTTTCAATAACTGTAGGTATCAAGTATGACATAAGGACTCCAGTAATTAATAGATTTAACTCGCCCCGCGAAGCCCCGACCCCGCTGGGGTCGTGGGCGTAGTGGGGCCAAACTGGGATTTCTCTATAACGGTGGGTATTAAGTAGCCCATATTTTCCTCCTAGGATATTGACAGGTAGGTTTTATTACGCTAGATTATTTACGTAAGGTGATTCGGTGATGACCCATGTGATGACGATGCGCGTTGCTTTGACCCCTAAAGTAGGGGCGCTCTCACGAAGAACCAGAAATGTGAGGGCTTTACTATAGCCGACTCTCCCAACGCGCAGGGAGAGTCCTTTTTTATGTAAAAAATTATCCAGTTTGCGGTTTTATGATTTGCCTTTTGAGTTAACGTCTATAAGCCATCGCATAACTTTGTCCAAAGTTTCCTCTTTTGCCAGTTTAATCTTCTCCCGTTTGGCGATTTCGCGCAAGGCAAGTCCCACTAAAACGTTATTGCCCGCTTGGCGCGTCAGGTCCTCTTCGAACTTCTCTTTGTTGGACTTTATGCTCTCTAAATATTTCTCCAGCGTCGCGCCTTGCTTCTGGATCGTCTCGTTAATGTCGTGTTGCAACCGTTCCTTCTCGCTCGCAACCAGTGTTACGGGCAATTCCACGCGGGTCATCTGTGTTAGCGCTTTCGTCACCTCATCGCGGACCTGTGTCTCATACCGCTCCCTTTTTTCCTCGGCGATATTGGCCTTCAACCGCTTTTTTAATTCATCAAGACCCTTGATGCCAAACTTTTCGGCAAAACTACTGTCAAATTTTGGTAGTATTACCTCTTGAACTTTGTTTGCCGTAACCTCAAAGCGGAATTCTTTGCCCTTAAATTGCGGCGAGAAGTGCTCCTTGGGAAACTTGAGCTTGAATTCTCTTTTCTCGCCGGCGGTTATGCCTGTAATTTTATCTTCAAAACCCGGAACGAGAGAATTGTTACCCATAATTATGGGGTGATTTTGACTCGCGAGCTGTTCGACCGGCACGTGACCGTCAAAGCCCTTGAACGTTATCTCAAGCCGGTCGCCTTCGCGCGCGCCGCGAGTAATATCGTTATAGCCGGCATTACGGTGGCGAAGATGGTCTATGACTTTGTCAACTTCTTCATCACTAACGGACAATTCATTCTTTTTCGGCGGCGTAATTTTTATATTCTTGTAGTCCTTGGTGATTTTAACTTCCGGTAATACTCCAATGTCAACAGTATATGAAAAACTATTATCGGCTTTTTCGAGGAACGATGGCTGTTTGAGGATGCTGACCGATGGGCTACCAATGGGTTTTAATTCATGTTTTTTAATCGCGTCGCCGTAGCCGACCCGCACCGCCTGCTCCATGGCGGCGTTGGCTAATTTTTGTCGGCCGATGGCGTCAATTATCATCGCGCGCGGCGCCCTGCCTGGTCTAAAGCCGGCAATATTCACGCTTGCGGCGTTAGCTTGGAGCGCTTCGTCGAAATACTTCTGCATATCATCCGCGGCGCATTCAATGGTCAGTTTGACTTGACTGCCTTTTTCTTTGACATAAGTAATTTTCATACCTTAAAATTATAACCAAACTAGCATATTTAATCAAGTATACGGAAGCGGCGCGCCCTGGAAG
>CAYHTS010000078.1:0-2567 GCA_964359635.1 uncultured Candidatus Saccharibacteria bacterium
CCTCATAATGGGCTTGATATTGGAGTGAATATCGGCACGCCGGTCTTCGCGGCTGATGACGGAATAATAATCGGCGTTAGCAACAATGATCGAAGCACTTGGCAAAAATACCAATATGGGAAATATATTATGATAAAACATGCGAACAACCTTGCGACGCTCTACGCGCATCTTTCACAGCAAGCCGTTTCAGTCGGAATGACGGTAAAAAGAGGGGAGTTGATCGGATACAGTGGCAATACGGGCTACGCAACCGGTCCTCATCTTCATTTCGGGCTCTATTGGGCTCCAAGTGTTATAATGAAATCAATTCCTCCTGCGGCAGGATTGGTGCCCCTCGGCGTAGTAGTAAATCCGGAAGATTACCTCTGAACGAAAATGAAATTGAAACTAAAACAGCATCTGATTATCGCAATCATTCTGCTTTTTTCGGTTTCAAATACATCGAATGCGCGCATTTCTTTGGATCAAGGTAATCTATCTGTTCCGAGTTTTTTTGATTTCAACAAGATTTTTAGCGGTCTGTCCCTACCTGGAATAGATTTCACAAAAAACACCCAACAGATACATCAAGATGTCTCCAATCTGCCGTTCCAGAACTACAAAACAGATATTACCCAGTTCATCTTCGGACAGAATAATCTTTTGAGGGGCATTTATTCGTTTTTTATAGGAATCGTTAAATTCATCGGCGGCATCGTCATTTGGATTTTGGAATTTATCCTCGCACTCATACGGCGCGGGTTGTCGTTTATTTCGTAGGGGGTAGAGGAAAGGTATACAGGTTCCCGAGCAAGGTTTCATCCGGACAATGAAGCGCTATCTTCAGTATTCAGAGATGTAATTGAGAAAGCGGGTGGAAATACGATGCATCATACTTCTCCAAGTGAACAAAACCGAGGATAGTTCGTTTTGCGATAGCGTTCGGTGTTGCAAAATGAACGAGAGTTGACGAAGCAGATTTTGCGATGACACAGGGTGGCGTTGCAAAATCTGCGCAACCTTTTATGACAGATTCAGCAATCTGTCATAAAAGGTATATTGGGCGACATATAGAGTATAGCTAAATAGACACTTCCCTCAACGAAAGGCGGCCTTATTCTTGCTCGGAATTTATAGTATACTCATCTCATTATGCTCCTTATCTCGCCGAACTTCAGCGATCTTTTCAGTCCGAATATCGAAATAAAAAAATTTCCTGACGGAGAAAGTTATGTCCGTATTCCTGATCTTGGCGCCTACGACAGCAAGCCGATTACTCTCCTTCACCGACTTTATCCCGACCAAAATAACAGCTTGCTTGAACTCTTTCTTGTTATCGACGAACTGGCTTACAAAAAGTGCGATATTACCGTTGTGTCGCCCTATCTCCCCTATTCGCGCCAGGACAAAAAAATTCTTGAAGGCGAAATTACGAGCGGCAAAGTCGTTTGCAATCTTTTGGCTCGCACCGGCTGTAAAATTTTGATTACGCTCGATTGCCATTTTTTGAAAGGAGCCGGCGACTTCACCCATGGCGAATTGCCGATCCGGAACATCTCGATGGCAAAGCCGCTCATCGACTACGCCCGCGAATATGTCTTCAAGGATGAACCGTTTGCAGTCATTGGCCCGGACCAGGGGGCGAGCTATCTCGTCGAGCACGCGGGCGGCACCGCATTAACGAAAGTCCGCCGCGGCTATAAGGGCGGCGCCATTATTTACCGCGATGTCGAAACCATGGAGGGCGACAGTAACGTGTACGGGAAAAATGTCCTCATTCTCGATGATATGATCAGTACTGGTTCCACAATGATCAAGGCGATAGAATGGAGTCGGGAAGCCGGAGCGAAAAAAATCGCCTGCGCCGCGACGCACGGACTGTTTTTGGGAAATTCTCTGGACAAACTCGAAGCAATCAGCGATGCCGTGTTCACCACTGATTCCATCCCCAATCCCGCCACGAAAGTTTCCATTAAGGAACAATTTGACGCGCATCTTCAATGAATTTCTCTACGAAAGTACGAATGTCTTACGAATATACGAATAAGAAATTTATATTCAAACATGAAGTAAAAACGGCTCATTTCATCGGCATCGGCGGCATTGGGATGAGTGCTCTTGCCCAATGGTTTTTAAGTCAAAATTGGGCTGTTTCCGGGTCTGATATCTCTCCGAATGAAAGTACTCGCTCGCTCGAAAAACTCGGGGTAGCAGTCAAATTTGAGCATAAAAAAGGCAATATCCCGGAGGGTTGCGCTCTTGTCATATATACCCAGGCAATAAGGCCCAAAAACCCAGAACTTAAGGAGGCGCGGCGCCGCAACATAACAGCCCTTTCCTACCCCGAAGCAGTGAGCAAATTGACTGAATCTTATAAAACGATTGCCGTTGCCGGGGCGCATGGCAAGAGCACGACCACTGCGCTCGTAAGTTTGATATTCATGAAAGCCGGTTTGGATCCGACAGTGATTGTCGGCACCAAGCTCAAGGAATTTGACGGGGGGAATTTCCGAAAAGGGAAAAGTGATTATCTGGTTCTTGAGGCCGATGAATACGGCGGGGCTTTTTTACACTACTCCCCTACC
>CAYHTS010000079.1:0-2477 GCA_964359635.1 uncultured Candidatus Saccharibacteria bacterium
TCGTTAAATTATGATAGATGCTTTTTGCCATATTACATTTTACATTCCTATACCGGTCATTGTTCTGCGGGGATTAAGTCCGGCCGCCGATTTATATGTTTCAAAACTATGGTCATCATCGGGATAGGAACTAGACCAACCATCGGCATTGGAAGGATGTATCCACCTTTGACCTCCCGAATATGAACCCGTAAGATGGTCGTCATAAAATCTTAAATCGGCCCCAGAACTGCTTACTTCAATAAAATACATCACGCCATTACTTAATGACGGAGGCGAATCAAATATAAACTCAACCCAGTCAATAGAACTGGGAATCCCCGCTGTCGCTATGGTTTTTGACGCAAGGGCGGCGCCAGTGGGGAGTCCTCCGGAAGTCGCGTAAATTTTTACGGTAGCGTCTTCAGTACCCGTTTTTAGAAGTTTTATCCTGAGCGAATATAAAGCATAGGCTTCTGAGGCCGTAAAACTTTGACCGCCGTAATAATCAGAGGGGGTGCCTATATCCGTCCAGTCGGCTACACCTGAAATGTAATAATCAACTCGTGTTGGCATTTCCAAGAATTATCAATTTTTGCTTGACTTATTTTCTCTCTATGTTCTTTTGATGTCTGTATCCTTTATTGGGCATAATAATTTTAGCTTTAGCTACTCTCTTTAAAATATCCGACTGAATAATGAACCAAACTTCCATCGGTAACTATGGCAAGGGTCGTATTGACTCCAGTGGCAAAGATATATCCGGGAGGCACCACAAAACCATTGGCGCCCTGAACTCCGGTTACGCTTCCCGCCGTAACCAAAGGCCGCCATAATTCAGTCGGGGTACCGCCTCCATTGGTAAATTTTATCACCTGCGAAAGGGCGCTCGTGCTCTGAATTGAATACGCAAAAACCTTAATGTTATTCCCAGCGTCCGGAGCGACAAGTTGCACTCCGCTAGCCGAAACTCCCGAAGTGGAACCGCTAACAGTTCTTGGAAGGACTATGGTCGAACTTATGTTTACAACATTATACCCAGGATCAAGTTTTACGGCGACCGTGCCTGCGGTTGCACCCAAGTATATTGCGATACTGTCGGATATTCCTTTTATAGTAGGGAGAGATGGGCTAAAGTAAACAGCCACAGAACCAGGTATGTCCCCTACCCGTATTGTTCCGTTTGTACTTAATAAATGAACGGCAATACTATTTGTGATTCCTTTTATAGTCGGTTCAGAGGGGCTGAAATAAACAGCTGTTGTGCCGGGGATATCGCCTACTCTAATAGTCCCACCCGTGCTCAAGAGATGCACCGCGATAGAGTTAATTATATTACTCACTATTACCCTTGCGCTGGCGTCAGTTTGTAAAAATACAGGTTGCCCAGCAGCGGGATTTACCCCAAGAGCAGTGTTATATTGACCGCCAAGAACCTGCAAAGCATTGCCCGCGGTTGCTCCTGCCTGGGGAGTAATGGCCGCGAGATTGGCATTACCCGAATCCGCTAATCTGACAGCGGGGCCCGATTGATTAAAATATACCGCAACAGAACCATCTATCTGTCCTACACGCACGCCTATTGTCCCTCCTGTACTATGTAAATAAATAGCTGACGTCCCTGCTATCTTTCCAACATTGACTCCTAAAGTTCCTCCCGTGCTATGAAGATAAACTGCGACCGTTCCATCAACTTTGCCTATATTAGCGGCGATTGTGCCACCTGTGCTTAAAATATGAATCGCAATAGAACCTACAGAGGCAGAAACTATATTAACCTGCGCACTGCCGGCCAATCTGACCATTTGCCCATAAGCGGTTGAACCTACTCCCACGTCAAGAGAGGCGACTTCGGCCACAGCAACATCCACAGTTGGATTACCAACCACAATAACCTGCCTGTCTCTGGCATTGGCGGCGGTAGTGCGGGTGTCAATAGATTTACCCGCTCCTTCAGTTATATTTACAACATCGTTTGCCATTTTTTATTATTAAAATTTAATCTGTATTTCTAATCCTAGCGAAGGGCGCTTCACCTCTAAAACTCGACCAAGAATAAGTGAGAGCCAATAATAACCCGATCGGCATTCCTTCTTGGATAGTTTTAATTTCAATTTTGTGGCCCGACCTGATCACAGGCGCATCAACATTCCTGACTTTGGCAGTCGGAGCATCGTTGCGAATAATCGCTCGCATATTAGTCTACTTCAAACCCAGAAAGGTTTATATTCCAGCCGTTAGTCGTATTGCCAAGCGTTCTCGCATAGATGACTCCGCTGACCATAGTGCCCTCAACGCATCCGATGGAGGGCGAAATGTTTGAACTGGCCGCCAAAGAAAACATGGCGAAATAATTCGCCGCATTCTGGTCATAGAGAATAAACACTATGGTTCCCGCCTGATTGGCCGAGATGCTTAAATCCGTGAGAATGACTCTCCTTCCGGTGAGAGGCGTCCAAATAGCAATCGTATCGGGGCCGCTGATGACCACATTCTTG
>CAYHTS010000080.1:0-2326 GCA_964359635.1 uncultured Candidatus Saccharibacteria bacterium
GTGAATTACAAAAATTGATAATGTTGTTGAATAATCAAGCGGCGAGTCGGCCGTCGGTGGCCATTCCGAATGTGCCCAATGTAATTGTACCCAACGAGCAGTGCCCGATAATTACCCAAGATTTGTTTTTTGGCGACGAGGATTATGGTGGTAGTCGTCAAGTGCGTTTAATGCAAAAGGCTTTAGAAAAGGCTGGCGTGTTTGAGTTGCCCAAAGGTGCCACTTACGGCTTTTTTGGCCGCATCACTCTCCGCGCTCTCGAAAAGTTCCAAGATCAAAATAATATCCTCGAACGCGCCACCGGCAACATCGCCTACGTCGGCTCCCAAACCCGCGCCGCCATGAACCGTTTGCTTTGCAATCTGCTCCCGCCATCTATTCCCGCATCCTCAATTACTGTCGTTTCGCCCAATGGCGGGGAGAGTTGGATTATGGGTACTGTTGAGCGGATCGGCTGGAGCTGGAAGACCGAGGCTCATGTTGGTCAAAAATTCACGATTTATTTAACCCCAGTTGAGTGGAGCCCAGAAAATCCACAGTTGATTATTGCCGAGGGAATTTCTGGCACCAGTTATTTTGATTGGTCGGTAGGAAAAGCGCACAATTTGGTCACAGGAGAGTGGGCGGCTCGCAGTCAGGCTTATTTCCTCGATATTTGTGCACCAACTAATTTTGGCGGCCGAGCTTGTGACCGCAGCGATTCTTACTTTAAGATTTATAATTCAAGTCAGCCACCACCACCAGCGTTTCAGTTGTTATCTCCCAACGGTGGGGAAACTTGGGTTAACGGTACGCCACAAGAAATAAGATGGAATGGGAGCGCGCTGGCTCCCAAAGAGAGTCACGTCGACATTACTCTGACCAATAATATTGGGTACAAAGCTAAATTTCAAAGCACTAACGATGGTCATGAAAAAATTCTAGTTAACGTACCAAGCGCAGATTTGGCTAGCGTTACGCTTGATGAGCGCGGCGGCCGGTTTCTTGTTGAAATATATGGCACCGATTCAGATACTAGCAATAATTCTGTTTACAGCTATGACTTTTATGACATGGTCGATAATATTCTCTACATTAAGCCAATAAGTGCTTATCCGGGTTGCGTGACAGGGGTGCCGTGCGTTGCCCCCGTCGTTCCTTCTACTGGTTTTGAGATCGTCTCTTCTAATCCGCCAAACGGCTCTGTTGATGCTCGCCAGCAATCAAAACTGGATGGTACCCAGATCGGATCTAGTTTTGTTGCGCCAAGAGGTGATCGAAGTTCTCCAACGGGTGAAAGTTATGACATCTTAGACCTAACTTACTCGACAGATTTGTACAACATAACAGCCGACTCTTTCTCGGTGACTAGTTCCAACGTCATTGATCCAGTCATGATCACCCGAGCGAATTACAATGGTGCGGTTTATCCGTATCGTAGTTTCAAGATTTCTTTGTCGCGATCACTAAAGCCGGGCGAACGTGTTTCAATTGCTAATAAACCAACTCGGACCAGCATCTGTCTTGGCTACTTGCCCGGGGATGTGGATGGCAATGGGGAAGTGAACGCTAAAGACATTAATGCTCTCACTAATGCCATTAATGGTGTCGGAAGTGTTGCTCTCTACCAAAGTGATATTGATCGCAGTGGAGCCGTGACTTACCAAGATTATCTTCGATTAGTTGACCTCTTCAACGGCGCTGGTGTTTACGAGCCCTGGTTGGGCCAAAAACTCCCGGCCTGCCCCGCTCCAGTGTTCTAGGTTTGTCTGTTGAAGATTTATTTGTGATTTGCTAGAATAGGAGCGGTGCTTGGAGGGCCCTGCCCTGTCACGGCTATTCCAAGCTGTAGCCAGGCACCACTAAAGAATGCCGCACAACGAGCGGTATTTTTTAGTGTCTATTCCAGATCAGTAACGAAACATTCTTAAGAATTTTTTCCCACCGACTGTGGGTTTTTTGTATTTCAAAACGTTTCGTATGCCAGATACCTTGTATTGTCCGGGACAGCTTCAACACCTCCGGCGCTAAATGTATAAGCTTGAGCCGCGAATATTGATCTTCTCGGGTGCGGGCTCGTTCGTCCGACTTGAATTTTAAGTGTCTTATTCCTTTGGCATTGAACACAACATTTTCTCCAAAATACGGGCAGTGCACTTTTTTAATACTCCCATAGAAAGCTTCAGATTTTTCTTTAACAGTCGCAAGGTCTTTCTCGTCATTGAAATTAAACTTACCCATCAAGACAGATTTTAACACAAAAGCCCAAAATGTATTGACTTCGGGCCGTGACCCTGCTAGCATAGCGGCTTATGGCTAAGACTTCGGTCATTGCCCGGGCGGCCAA
>CAYHTS010000081.1:0-2319 GCA_964359635.1 uncultured Candidatus Saccharibacteria bacterium
CGAGCTTGCCGCGGAAGTATTTTGAGACGGTAATATTAACCGCGTTTGCCGACCAGAAGTCGGGGAATTCCACGTCGCGCTGTTCAAACACTATTTTGTCGCCGCTCCCGATGGCCGCGGTGCGTTTCATCCATGTAATTTCATCGAATGGATGACTATTTGCTTTTGTGAACACGCGGGAAAGTTTTGTGCCGGTGTGCGACGGTGCATGCGGAAGAGATTTTTTCTCTCGCGTGGGGATTAATGTTTTTGAGCGGCTCATGGGAGATATTTTTTTTAATGAATAAAGCGCGACAATCTTTACTTCTGATTGTACTCCTCGTGCGCGCGGGCCGCCACTGTGGATAAGTGGGGAAAAGTCTCTAAAATTTGACTTATATAGATTTATACAGTTATATTTATCATGCTCATAGTATGAGATGGTGAAATAAGGCGGTCTTTTTTGATATTGAAGCAGAAAGGATCGTCGGGTACACTGGAACGAGTGCTTTTTTGACGCCGCGGTAGCTCAGTGGTAGAGCTCACGCCTGAAGAGCGTGGAGTCGGGTGTTCGATTCACCCCCGCGGCACACATTTCACTTTTTTCCGGATTTTTTGTATAGTCATCGTGCGGGAAAAACGCAAAAATGGTGCCTATGGTGTAGCGGCAACACGGCAGTCTGTGGCACTGCAATCGAGGGTTCAACTCCCTCTAGGCACCCCAAAATACAAAAACCTCTTTATCGAGGTTTTTGTATTCTGTGCCGAGCGTAGAGACGAGGAACTACGTTATATTATCTTTTTATTACAGAAACGGCAGAATTTCTCTCCATGTTCCCTTCTTCCCAACTATGACCTCACAAGAATGAGAATCTGTAATTCCTCTCCGGTCCGTGACTGTGAGAGTTGCAGTTTTTCGCCCCGCAGTAGTATAACTGACAGAAACAGCAGGAATCGATGCGTTTGGAGGAACTGCGCCGTTATCAAATACCCATGAAAAATTGTAAGGCGGCGTGCCGGGAGAAAGAATGGATCCGGTCCAATTGACAGTTGCCGAGCCGCCCGAGAGCGGCGCAGGGTTTGGCGAACCACTACAGGAAATAGTAAGGCCGGTGACGATAACGGTTGTCTGACAAGATCCGCTCTGGACTGTTGCATTTGAACAGGTTAAGGAATACGTCGTGGTATCTGAAATGGGGCCGTAGGGTGCGGGCGTGTTGCCGCTGCCCGCGGGATTTTTGTTGCCAGACCAGCCACCTGAAGCAACGCAGGATGTCGGATCATTTTGGGTGACCCATGAAAGTGTGCCCGAAAGCGGAGAAGGACCGTTCGTGGGGTTTGCGCTCAGCGTGCAGGAGGGAGAACCGGAAGCCGGAATTGAAGCGCGGCTAAAATCGATCCAACCCAATTCATTTGACCATGCGTGGCCCGCAAGCGCACCAGTTGCCGGATTAATAGTAACGCCGTAACTTCCGCCACCAGTGGTCGCGCCAGAAAGTTTCACCCATCCTTCCCAACCGCCAGAATTATTTTGATTAAATGCTTCTTTAATGCTTATAATTCGTGCCCATCCCACGAGGTCGTTTCCAACTCTTTGTACTCCAGGCGTGGAAGGATTAGCGGGCGGGGTACCGCCTGGTTGAAAATCAATCCACCCGACATTCGATGACCATGCGTAACCCGTCACGTCGGAGGGTGCGGTGAGGGGAATATTGAGACCGTAGCTTGGGAAGGGCTCGGTGCCATGATTTGTTTTTATCCATCCAATGCCGCCGCAATCAATAAGGCCATTGATCCCACTTCCACAATTAGTGAGATTCTCATCAGTCGAGCCGCCCCAGAGCCATCCCATGACATTCCCACCATGACTACCCTCCGCGCTATGCGTATAAAATCCCGCTCCGGCGAACAAGAGCGCGAGGAATAATGCAATGAATATTTTTTTCATACGCATTACTGGCGGCAACATACCACCGCTTGCCCAATATCGTAATTTTTCCACTCTGCAGACGATAAAGAAGTAGGAACAGGCCCGGGTGTTTGATTCACGGGGCAACCAGTAATTCCGTTTCCAACAGGAATCGGAGGATGATAATCTATATCAGAACTTCCTTGATAAGCTTCGCATCCGGTCGGTTCGCCCGGTTCACCGCTGCCGGGACAAAAGAAACCTCCTGCGTATACGCGTTCGCAATAGCCCCAGATACCAAGATTGTCTACCCGTTGCGTACCGTTAACGCATGTCGGGGGTGTTGCCACATCAGTGCCGTGTTCAATATAACAACCCTTGTTTAAACCGGTTTGCGCCAAAGCGACCGCCGGCGAATTAAGGAGGTATTG
>CAYHTS010000082.1:0-2316 GCA_964359635.1 uncultured Candidatus Saccharibacteria bacterium
TGGCCGGAGCCCCCGACGTTGTCGGCCGGGGACTCATGGCCGGTGCCGCCGGCGCCACGGGCGCCAACCGGTCCGGCCGGCAGTATGCTGGGGCTCAAAGAAAAAACACTATTGCCCGCCCGAGAGCTCCACGTGGCGCCGGCGGTGGCAAGAGAAATTGGCAAAAGCGCCGCTCGCGGTGAAACTACAACTCGTTCACAAACATTCGCCGGCACGGTGGAAAAAATTGGCGAGAAACAGAGCGAACTCCGGAATCTTTCGACTGTCAGCACCCTTAAGTTAGCCGGGCTGACTCGCATTGGTGAAACCATAGAGCAGCTCGAACGCAGTCGCGAAAACCAACGCTCAATTAGCGAAATATCCAAACTCGAACAAAAACCGACGGTGGTTAATGATGTGATAAGCGAACTCGATAAGCTTAAAAAACCGGAAGAAGCTGAAAACCCCCGCGAGCAGCAGCGCGTCCAGGACCTAAGAAATAATTTGATTGTCAACGAGTCCAAGGCCGAACCCGGGGCAAGAGCCGTGATGGCGACTGTGAAAAACGACACTACCCACCTTGCCACTCAAAGTATAAAAAACGAAATGCGCGAAAAAACGTATTCGACCATCAAAGAAAATGCTGAACAAATGATCGCTGGCCACGATATTACTAACAACGAGACCGTCAATCAAGTCAAGGAATTGACAAACATAATCACACAATTCCAGCAAACTGTTCCCGCCAAGCAGGCCGATAAGATTGATTTGGGTGATCAAATCGACAAAATGGCCAAGACCGTCGCCGGCGAACTCGAAAGGGCTTTGCCCGGCAAACATGAGGCACAAGCCGCCGCGTTCCGTCAAGGCGAAGCTATCGCCCAGGCGATGACGGTCGGCGAGAAAAAGAAAGACGAGCGCTTGGCGGAAACCGGTTACACCGCGGCCCGCGGCGGCTTGTCTGCCGGTCTTTCGCTAGGTAGAACAGACCCGGGACGCACACTCATTAAGGCCTTGCATTTCCTGAATACGCGTGAGCTATCCTACACTTCCAGCGATGAAGGCATCGGCAAACTGCTGGCCGAAACGCCCAATCTGGAAGAAGCCGTACCTGATACGGAAATTGTCAGTGATTACGAAGAAGCTCGTCAGGAGTGGCTGAAGTACTACCGTACCGCGCCGGTGCCGGTGAGCCAGACCGTTAAGGACCGTAACGGCTGGATTCAAAATCAGATTAGTTCCCAGCAGACGGCGCTCGGTAAAATCACTAGTGAGGACTTCAATACCCGCCGCGAAGGTTTGAGCCAATTATCAAAGATTATGCCATTCCTTCTAATGGGCGACTATTCTCTCACCGAGGTTATACTCTATCTTAAAGCCAAAATCGCCGCCGGCAAACAGGTCGCCGGTGAGTCAGCAAACGGCGGCAAGACGGCGGAAGAAGGTGATACAATTGAGCTGGAAAACCAATCACAGGAACAAGCTAAGCCCGCCCAAGCCGCCTTGCCGGAAGATAATAAAGACAATAATGCGTATCCCTTCAAGAATTAAACTATTTCTGCCCCTAGTAATCGCAACCCTCGCCCTCTCGGGTTGCTCTATTTCAGACCTCTGGGACGGAAATACTAGCACATGGAACCAGGATGCCCAAGCTCTTAATCAAAGGGTAAATTGCCCTGTAGGCGGCGTCGAAGCGCCAGCGGCCGGAAGCTACGCCACACCCACCACTGCCTGGGCCCAGAACGATCTAATCGAAGTTGCATTTGATAGCAATGGCAACCCCCAACCTTCCGGCACAAATACTTTTAAATATTTCCGCATAGACCAAGGCGCCAAAGTGCCGGCCTATAAGGTTGATTTGGGCATCTGGACCTACGTCGATAAGATGTGGAACGGTTTCGCGCCTATCGACCAGACAAAAAGCGCCAATCTTGCGCAAGACACAATGTTTGTGCCGCTAGTGACGCCACAACGTAAACTGATGACTAATATCATCACGCCATCATCACAGAATGCTTCGGTTGGCCGCTGGCCTCGCGCCAGCCAATCCGAAATCTACACTATGAACAAAAGTTTCTATTTTAACGAGAAACTCTCCAGCCTAAATTATTATCAACCTCTCAAGTGGCCCAATGTCCCAGCTATAATATTTATCCTCTATAAGCCAAGTACTAAATATGCCGAGCTAACCCACACCGAAAGAGTAGCTCAAGTACCAGAATACGAAACACCCGATGCCTTGCGTTTTGATGTTTACTACTCGGTAGCGCAATACAACCTGCATTTCAATCAGAAAACTTGCGCGTTAGCTAGCCACCCCAGCGGTCTGACCCCACC
>CAYHTS010000083.1:0-2258 GCA_964359635.1 uncultured Candidatus Saccharibacteria bacterium
GAGGGCGGGACGGGAACAATTCTATTTGTTAGTCCCGCACTAAAATTGAAATTGAATTGACCCGTGGAATCGCTAGTGGTGACCTCCAATTCTATTTGTGTTGAATGAGTGCGCGTCCTAGCGACTCCACGGAGCAATCCAATTTTGGTGCGGGATGTTGTAAATGAATGCGCGTCCTAGCAACCCTCCCGAAAGTCCAGATCTCATCCGTTGCTTCCATAAGCATAACTGGAAAGAAAAATCGTAACAAGCACACAAATCAAAGACCCCGCCGAAGCGGGGCCTTTGACCACAAATAGACTGGATATTCCTCGATCGATATCATCGTCGGGGAATATTCAACACTCACTCTAACTGCCATTATAGCCGAGTGCGTATCCCGTGTCAAGCCCCTGTTATGGTTCACTACCTTCGCAACACCCTGCGTTAAAATTATGTACATGCCATATATCACTTACCCTCACCAGCCGCAAATCAGGAGCGATGCGGTGCGGCTGGTGGCATGCCGTGGCTGGAGCATGCATAAAGTCGCCAGACACTTTGGCGTAGAGCCAAGCACCATCTGTCGCTGGGTCAAACTCGATCCCGCCGGACGATTACCTCTCATTCCCACGCAATCGTGCCGTCCGCATCATCATCCCGCCACGCTTGATGCAGTCATCGTAGACCGGATACTCGCCTTGCGCGCAGAACGGAATCAATGCGCGGAGATTCTTCATCACCGGCTCCTCTCTGAAGGCGCGCACGTCAGTCTTTCGTCAGTGAAACGAGTGCTTCGCCGACATGGCCTCACGCGATTTTCACCCTGGAAGAAATGGCATCAGTATCCCGAGCGGCCGATGCCGGAAAAGCCAGGAATTTTGGTACAGATTGACACGATCCTGGACGGGATCCCGAAAGAACGTCTCAATGTCTATACTGCCTTGGATGTCTGTAGCCGTTTTGCGTTTGCACTTCCTTCCCTCGCTATCAATACGCATGCCAGCTGGCACTTCGTTCAAGGCATGCAGCGCATGAGTCCTTTTGCCATCAAACTTCTACAATCCGATCATGGTGCAGAATTTTCCAAGTGGTTTACCAAGCAGTGTGTGAGTTGCGGGCTTGCCCATCGGCATTCCCGGGTACGGCGGCCTACGGACAACGGACATTTAGAGCGATTCAATCGGACGATTCAGGAAGAATGCCTCAATCGCATTCCGCGCTCGCTCACAAGCTGGCAAAAGGAGATTCCTGCATTCCTTCGCTACTACAACGAGGAGCGCCCCCATATGGGGCTCAACATGAAAACGCCGCTTGAAGTGTTGCGAAGCTATTGATTAGAAAACAGCCCCCTCAAATACCTCTGTTTTGGCGCTTTTTCCTTGCTCTTTACCGATCCTAAGTTCCTATTGTCCAATTCCAAATTCCTGGCCGCTAGTGGCTAGCGGCTAATTTCTATCTCCCCTTCCACCTTTTATGCTCTGGTTTGCGCGTCACATACCATTCATCACGGCGATCAAACCACCAATCATCTGGATGAATTTCCATCAGCAGTTTGCCGATCTTTTTTGCCGCCGGTGTTTTCATGCGCTTCAGCGCAAGTTTTGACCAGGTATTCGCCTTAGTATTGCCCTTAGAGAATTCTTCACGCAAGGTCACCATCCAATCAAGCGAATCTGCGTCTTTGGCAATCCTTGCTTCAAGAGTCGTACGCGCCTGCTCTTCTTTATAGGCATCAAGGATCTCTTCCCCAAAGGGAAGCGTGGCGGCGAGATCAGCAATGGCTTGCGATTCGGCGAGCCGCCCGTACTTTTGGTGCACATAATTCAAATCAGACGTCCTTCCCTCGCCCAAATCATGCATCAGACAAAGGAAAATAACGCGGTCAATATTTGCGTGTGGCGTGAGCTTCGCCAGCACATAGCCGATATAAGTCGTGTGCAATAAATGCTCGGCAACCGATTGTTTGCCCGTGCCTAAAAACCATAAACCGGAACGCGGGGTTTTTGAAAGAATCCCGGTTTCGTAAATAAAATTAACTATGGAATGGAAATCTTTTGGTTTCATAAATGTCGGGGTGCAGGGAATTGAACCCTGTCTTTACGCACCCGAAGCGTACGTACTGCCGGTATACTACACCCCGTTGTATCCTTCGTAGCCTTGTGCGAAGGAGGATCTTTGCTAAAGCTACGGCGCCTGCCTGCCGGTAGGCAGGGGCAAACCCACTTTTACTTTTATTTCGTATCACAAATATACCGCCTCTACCGCAGAATGTAAAT
>CAYHTS010000084.1:0-2209 GCA_964359635.1 uncultured Candidatus Saccharibacteria bacterium
ATTTTTTAAAAATTCCCTGGGGTCTAAACAGTAAAAAAATAATCAGCAAGGCGAATGCGATGGCATCTTTCCACTCCCCCGAGATTTTCCAAATGCCAAAGTTCTCGACAAAGCCCAAGAGAAACGCGCCCAACACTCCCCCGTAAACATTGCCAATACCGCCAACAATAGCAGCGATGACTCCTTTAAGGAGAAGTGACAAACCCATCGTCGGCTCGATGCCAGTATCAAGTCCAACCAAAATACCAGCGAGGCCGGCGATAGCCGAACCGATAAAGAAAACGATCATCACTACCTTGTCGGTATTGATACCGACAATCTGCGCCACTTCCTCGTCGTCGGCCACCGCTTTCATAGCTTTGCCAAATTTGGTGTATTTAAGAAAGAGCGCCAGTGCCACCATAATCGAAAGCCCAGTCAGAAAGATGGCCGCCTGGACATAGGTGATAACCGCGCCCGAGGCAAAGCCAGGTAGCGCAATCTCGAACACTCGGCTCGAACCACCGCCACGAGTCAGGGTCTGAAACTGGCTGGTAAAAATCATAGCAATAATCGCCTGCAAGGCCGTAAAAGCCCCCAATGAGGCGACAAGCATCACCATGGAAGTGGAGCGTCGGCGGCGAAGCGGGTGGTAAACCAGCCGCTCGATGATGACGCCCACGAGGCCCGCGATAATAGCCCCGGCCACTATACTGGGAATAAGCGGCAAGCCGAGAGTTTTGGCCAACCAAAACACACTATAGCCACCCACCGCCGTGAGCGCGCCGTAGCCCAAGTCAAAAAACTTGACCGTGCCGTAGATCAGATTAAAGCCGAGCGCGACCATAGTATAGATCGCCCCGGCGATAATAGAGTTGGCAATAAGTTGAGGTAGGATATCCACGGAGAGCAGAATTAGGATTTAAGAATTAAGAAGGAAAAACTAGGAAATACTTTGGAGCAGGGTTTTTTAATGGTAACAAAAGAAAAAAGCCGGGGCAACCAAAACCCCCCACTCACGACGTCGGACGTCGTGAGTGGGAGTGGTTAAAAACAAAATTATCTACTCCGCGTTGACGAACTGGCCGTCTCTTACCACCCTCAAGATATGCCCACCATCGCGGTCGCCATCGGAACCAATAGTCACCGAGCCGGAAGCTCCTTGCCAGTCTTTTACATCACGCAGCCACTTAGCGATCTTTTCGCCGTTGTAACCTACGTCCTTGATAGCATCAGCTATCATATACAAGCCATCGTATTCCGTCTGTGCATAACTTGGATAAGGAACATCAACTCCATACTTGGCTTTATAATTTGTAACAAGAGCCTGGAATTTAGGATCATCTTTATTTTCTCCGAACTGGGCGCCATATGCTCCTTCCACCAAGTCTTTATAAGTCGCTAAAGTCTGCGGATCAGCAATCACATCCGACAGGAAAAGCTGGGGCTTCCAGTTAATATCCTGAATTTGCTTCATAATCCGCTGGGCCGAAGCCGGAGTCTGGGCGCTAATAAATAGAGCCGTCGGGCTAGCCACATTAAGTTTACTCAACTGAGAGCGAAAGTCAGAGGTCTCGCTCGAATATTCTTCTTTGGTTATTTTACCGCCGTTTTTTTCAAATTCGGCGGAAAAGGCTTTATAAACCCCCAAAGCATAATCCGTCTGTTCTTGAATAAAACCAATACTTGTTATTCCCTTAGCAACAGCGGCAGTGGCTAATACTACCCCTTGGGTGTTGTCACTCGGGTAATTACGGACAAAAAATTTGCTAACGTCCGTCAAGTCAGGACTACTCGAACCAATAGACAAAAGTGAGACTTTGGCTTTTTCGGCCACCGGCACGATAGCCAGCGACTCTCCGCTACACAAACCACCGATGATTACCTGAACTTTGTCGACATTGATGAGCTTTTGCGCGGCCGACACCGCATCGCTACCGCTGCATTTTCCATCTTCGATAATGAGCTCAATCTGGTGGCCGTCGATCCCGCCCTGGGCATTTATTTCGTCGGCGGCCATCTTAATGATATTAGCATTCGGCTCTCCATATATTGCCGCATCGCCAGTCATGGGGCCAATTACTCCCACTTTCACCGGCGCTCCTTCGATGAGCCCGTCATCTTTGTCTTTATTTCCCCACCCGTACCACGCGATAGCAACCACAATGATGATAACCACAACGGCGATAATTGTATTTTTCATCAAAATATTCGTAAATTAAGCTTGATA
>CAYHTS010000085.1:0-2193 GCA_964359635.1 uncultured Candidatus Saccharibacteria bacterium
GTAAATACTTGGTATTATTGGGTTATAGAATAATACTTCTCTAAAATAATATTTTGTTTAATAAAGGTTGTAAATGAAAATTTCCTCGAGACGCGGTAAGCTGGTTATTATTGCTTTATTGGCAATTATCGTCGTCGGTAGCGGGTATCTTATTATTAGGAATCAAACTGATGATTCCCAAAAGGATAATGTTGGTAATGATAATTATTCGGCAGTATTCCTTGTAAACGGTCAGGTATATTTCGGTAAATTGAACAAATTAGATACCGACTACACGGTCTTAACCGACATATATTATCTGCAAGTTGATCAGCCGATTCAACCTGCTCAAACGAAGGCTACTGATCAGCCACAGATTTCTCTAGTTAAACTTGGGGACGAAATTCATGGCCCTAAGGATGAAATGAAAATCAATAAGAATCAAATTCTTTTTATTGAAGATTTAAAAGAAGATGGCCAGGTTGTTAAGACAATAAGGGCGCGTAAATAAGTCAAGTATTGTTTATTGTAGCGTCAGACGTACTCTGCGAGGTTGAGAAGGAGCCTCGATTTCCTGATGCCACCTTTGGCTTTAGAATTCAGCTGTATCAGACAATTGGCGGTGGGAGGAGGATTCGAACCCCCGATACCCTTGCGAGCATACCGCATTTCGAGTGCGGCCCATTCAACCACTCTGGCACCCCACCATAAGCTATCTTGTATTTTATACCGACAGCGGAAGAAATGAAACACCTAGCCATATCCGTGTCTATCCGCGCTATCAGTTAATTATTCTCCGTGAAAATCCGCGTTTACAGTATTTTCATGATATAATAGATAAGTGGCAGAAGGCGGCATTAGCACTTATTGTTCGAGCGAGCCCCAGCGGGGTGAGTCGAGAACTACTACCCATCCATATGGTGCTTCGCGACTCGTGCCGGCACTCGCTCGTGGAATATATTATGTTTTATATAATTTGTGGTAGTATTAAGCGCAAGATAATAAATTCACTTAACTTTACAAAGGAGGAGTATGGGACTATTTAGTAAATCCTCGAAGCGTCGCCGAGGATTCACGCTCATTGAGTTGCTGGTGGTAATAGCGATTATCGGCATCCTTGCCGGCATCATCTTGGTCAGCGTCGGCCGCGCCCGCGCCAAAGCCCGCGATGCCAGACGAATAAGCGACATTGCCAGCATCCAATCCGCCGCCGAGATGCTCAATGATGATACAGGGAGTTATGAGCTTCCTGGTGCGGGTTATGTGGGTCCTGGTGGGGCAAAGGGTGCGGGTTGGTTTAATGGTGCTTATCCTATTAATGTTGCCACGGAGTTAAAAACAAAGGGCTACTTTACTACTCCGCCCAAAGATCCGACAAAAGCACCGACCTGTGCTAACCCTTGCCCCTTTCCTCCAGGTAGCGGATATATGTACTATCCTACATCTTCTAGCTATAATATATATGCCTCGCTGGAGAAGCCGAACGATACTAGTCCAGCCGATGGTTGGGATGACCGCTCGGTGGGTGTAGGGGCGGCTACAGCATCAGACCCTAATCCCTGTGAAATTGGCAGGCAAAGCCAAGCGGGAATGAATTATTGTGTCCATAGTGGTTCGTAGGGGTAGCTTGTAGTTGTGCGCGGCTAGCGCGCGCTAGATGAGATGTAGCTTTTGCGACTTATGATTTATTCAGAGTGAGTGAACTCTGTGAGTGAAGCCCGTCTCGGCTGCCGAGACGGGCTTTGACGTTCTACGCCCCATGGCACTGGATTCCCGCTGGAGTTTACCCCGCACCCATTGCGGGGCGGGAATGACAGCAAGAAGGCACGAGAATGACATCTTTTTCGTCATGCCGTAGAGCACATGTGGCATCCAGGCCTTCTATTCCGCCATGTGGCGCTGGATTCCCGTTTTCACGGGAATGACAAAACTTAACCTAACCCTTTGCACACTTCCGAAGTGTACAATTAGCAGGTTCAGATTTTGGAGTATGGGTTTATGGTACTGGTTTCCCGATGTCGGATTTCATCCGGCTCGAGAATGACAGCATTTCTTCTGTCATGCCGTAGAGCACATGTGGCATCCAGGCCTCTCTGCTATTCGAGCGTTGATTCGCGTCTCATTCGCGCGCATTAGAGTGATTGGCCGCGTTTATGCGGCGGGGCTTGACACCAAACCTGTTTATTGGTACTCTTTTGGCTAGTCAGAAAGCTC
>CAYHTS010000086.1:0-2132 GCA_964359635.1 uncultured Candidatus Saccharibacteria bacterium
CCGCATACTGCCGGCCGGCCCGGTGGGCGCCCGGGGCGCCGGGGGCGGACGCATGATGTGCTCGAGCTGTTTAACAAACGACGACTCTCGGTTTTTCTCGTACCACTTAGTGGTGGCTTCACTCGTGAGATTGATGGCGAAACGCAGTAACAGCCACGGCAGAAGAACGGAAACCCAAAGCATAATAATGGAAATGATGTATTTGGAATAGTCGTTAGGAGACAACCCGACGCCGGTGGCGCTACCTAGTTTGGAGATAGTGGCTGTTTGGCTGGAGTCGATGCCGAACTCGGTGCCGGTGCCGACGTTATCGCCGTAACTTGATGTGGTATTGCCGCCGCTGGTCGGGTTGTTCACAAACTCGTCGGATGACCATATGCTCATGCTGACAAACAAAAAGAGTGCGATTAACGGACCGGCTATAAGCCAACGTATGAATTCGCGAACCCAGATTTTACCGAGAGATTGGGTAATAGGGAAAGCGGTAAAGGGCATGACGAAGGGTACGATGACAGTGAGCATCCAGAGAACGATGATGCGTAATAGCATGATGCCGCCGACAGCGTAAGCGGTGGCGGTGGCGATTTTAAGAAGAGTGATGGTATTTCTGACAATTTCCAAATTTTCGATGGCGGCGTTGGTGAGACCGGTAACATTGTTATATTGAAAGTCGATAAAAAGTAGTTTGTCGGCGGATATGGATTGCATGAAGGCCGCCATGGCATTGGCGGTCAGTTGCATGACAAAGGTTAAGATGACATAGCTTAATGCCGCGGCGACAACGGATATAATAAGCCAAGGCAGGTTGCGGCGCCAGCGGTCAATCCAACGAAGCTTAAGAATAAAGCTGAAGCCGACGACCAAAGCAATGGCTAAGTAAAGCCAGATGCACAGCTTAAACGCGCCAGTCCACATATCTCGTAAAGTATCACCGCGCGACACTTTTTCCTTGCTGAAAAAGCCGCTTCCACTGCTGTCGCCGGTGTAAAGGTTAAGCGACCAGTCCAAAAAATCGCCGGCGCGCTTCAGTGCCTTCCCAGCCACCAAAGCATCTGGGTTTATAACTTCATCGGCTTTTGCGGCTCCGGTGCTGGCAAGTATGAGAAACACCCCAAGAAAACCGGCCACAGCCAGCTTAACCCAAAACCCTCTCCCTCTTTTCGGGCGAGTTCGCAATATCCTCCTTCGACATCCTTATTTTATCACAAAGTGAGGATAATATTTTCGATCACTCGAATACACTCTAATCAGGTCTCGAATCAACACGCGAATGGCGGACGAGTTGGGATTATTCCAAGCTTCCAACTTCGCCCTGCGGGCCTCCAGCCTCGACTAGACACGTCGAGTCTAGGCGGGCGCTGGACTCGAAAGCTTGTACTGCGTAACCGCCTTGCACACTTCCCCTCCTTCGTCCTTGGTCATTACCGAGCAGGACTTCGGACGGGTAAACTCCGTGTGCAATTAGCAGGTTCAGGTTTTGGAGTTTGGGTATTTTTACTATTCGCCCGAGGCGACCCGCCTTGGGCGGAAAAGCTGTACTACAACCCCTTCGCTCTCCCCCCTTATTAAGGGGGAGCAAGAGGGGGTGAGCCAGCAAGCTCTTGCCGTCATTCCGTACTGGCTCGTTCTGACGAAGCAAGATACGGAATCCAGGCCTGGACCCCGTGTTCCCCGCATTCGCGAGGACAAGCTTAGCACGGGGTGACAAAATAGTTCTCGGATTACCTGCCCGTAATGCTTCGCACAAGCGATGTAGGCGGGCCTCGAACAATATCGTTCGAGTCCGTAGCCTAATAGGCGGAGGGTCGAGAACTACTTGACATCACTCTATTCACTTTTGACTTTTGAGCTAGTAGCCATTACGTTAAAGATACACGTTGTAGCATTTGAATATTGGAAATCATGCGAATTAAATAACTATCTAACGGGTCATTCTGACCCCGCCTTGGCGGGGGAAGAATCTCTGGCGAATGCCAGTAAACCTGAAACAAGTTCAGAGATCCTTCGCCCACGACCCCACAGGGGTCGGGGCTCAGGATGACGGTTACGTCACTTTATAAACTAACTTATGTCTTTATATCGCAAATATCGGCCGCAGAAATTTGAGGATTTGATTGGTCAAGATCACGTGG
>CAYHTS010000087.1:0-2090 GCA_964359635.1 uncultured Candidatus Saccharibacteria bacterium
CGCAATTTTGAAAAACGCGCCGATTCTCGTTTTGGACGAAGCGACCTCAAGTTTGGATTCCGAGTCCGAAGCATTGATTCAGGACGCCCTACAAAATTTAATGCAGGGGAAAAGCGTAATCGTCATAGCCCACCGCCTCTCAACCATCATGAAGATGGACCGGATCGTGGTTCTCGACAAAGGAAAGATTGCCGCCGAAGGCACACACGCCGAACTCCTGAAACATGGCGGTCTCTACCAAAAACTCTGGAGCATCCAGGCCGGCGGCTTCCACGACGAAGCAGAGGAAATCGAAAAGATCGAGGAGCTCTAGAAGTTCGCGCTAAACGCGACTGCGTCGTATGTTCCGTCCACGTTGTTGTAGATAAAGCCAATGTAATCGGTTTTATTCGCACTTGTAGTCAGCGTAAATGCCACACCTCCCGGCCACCGAACAGTCGCGGGCCATGTTGCTGTTTGGCCTCCGGTTCCTTGTTTTAGCGCTAGCACATATCGCGCTCCTCCTTGGCCGCCTGTAAACGTAAATGCTACGTTGCCTGTGAGTGTTACGTGTTGCATATTGCCGTCGTTCCAGTTAACTGTTACCGCGCCCGTTGAGGTTCCTTTATTATATTGACGAGAGTAATACGCGCCCACTATATCAAGTTTGTGCTTTGGCTCAGTCGTCCCGATGCCGACCGAGCCGTCTGACTTCACGATTAATCTCATCGCGCCTGCGGTTCTGTCATAAAGACCGAGGTCTCCATATACGCCCGATCCGGCTGCGGGGTCAAGATACCACTCATATTGATGGCCGCTTGCGTTGGTGCTTTTCATGACAACCGCGGGGCTCCAGCCAGGGTTTTCAACTTGAAGCGTGCCAACGACATTCAATTTTGTGGCTGGCGTTGCCGTGCCGATGCCGACCGAGCCAGTACCATCTACTGTCAACAGCGTAGTATCTGTTATGCCATTATAACTTCTAATAGCGAAACGATTAGCGCTGTTAGCCCGACCAATTGTCCAACTAAGATTTGTTGAGGATGCCGAACCCGCTGGTATAAAGGCCATGCTTATTTCTTTAGTATTATCAGTACCTTCAATTTTTAATTGTGGAACATCGGCAGTACTGCCTTTAATATGCAGTTTGGCTGTTGGGCTTGTATTGCCGATGCCGACCGAGCCGCCGGTTATTATGAAATCACCTGTCGTCTTTGCTGTGAGAGTTGGACCACCGATGCCAGAAATCGGCGCAATAATTAGGTCATCACCGGCAGCCCCCGTCGAACCAATTACCCATTTTTCTCCTGATTCACCCCATAACCTAATCTGCGCGTTAGCTTGTGTAAGTTGCAACCCCGGGTAGCCATTCGCGCGTATAGTGCCATTCACATCAAGTTTTGCCCCCGGACTTGCCGTCCCGATGCCGACATTGCTTGGGAACGTATAATTCCCTCCTCCGGTAAGCGACCCGAAGCTGCCAGCAGAGACGTTTCCCGCGTTTATGGGAAGGGACGCTTTCGCGTTCAGTTGCATTTGAATATTTGAGGTTACGCCCGAAAGATAGCCGAGTTCGGTGTTGGTAATGCTTGAGACCCCTACTTTTCCGCTTGCGTCGCTCAAAAGCGCGCGATTTGCAGTGAGATTTGCGGTTGCTACGGACGAGGCCCCGCCAATTATTGCCGCCGTCGCGCGGGCATTCGTGAAATACAAATTGCTTCCTTCCGTTACCTGCGTCGTGGTGTAGTCGCCGGAAGCCGCCACAACCGCTCCGGTTCTGCCAAACACAGACGATACCCCAGATGCCGGAAGCGCTGTCCATGTCGCAAGCCCGCTTGCATCCGATGTTAATACCTTCCCCGCTCCCGGGACGCCACCCGTGATTTTCACCTGGCCCGCTACTTCGAGTTTCGCACCCGGGGCCGTTGTGCCAATACCCACATTCCCCGTTGTGTTCCATACGCCCGAGCCGGGAAGATTTGCTCCACCGGAGAAGGTTTGCGCTCCTGTCCATATGTTTGCTACACCCGTTGAGGGAATGCTTGCCGCCGCGGGGATTGATACTCCTCCTATTTTTATGTCTGTGGCATTGATAGTTCCCGCGACATCAA
>CAYHTS010000088.1:0-2082 GCA_964359635.1 uncultured Candidatus Saccharibacteria bacterium
TTCCCGGACTCGCTCCTCTTTTAGCGGCTTCAAATACTCCGGCGGGCAGGCGGCGCGTACCGCCGCCTCGGTTGCCGATTCCATAGTAAAACCAAAATGATTCTTGAATCGTATCGCCCTTAACACCCGCAGGCGATCTTCTTGGATGCGTTTTTCCGGACCTCCCACGAATCGTAGAGTTTTTGTGTCGAGATCATCCAACCCGCTGACATAATCCATAAGCTGATGGCTGATTGGATCAAGCAAGAGGGCGTTGACAGTGAAGTCGCGCCTTTGGGCGTCGGTTTGAGCATCGGCCGGCTTTATCGCGCGAGGATGGCGACCGCTGCCGCCAATGTCCTCCCGAAAAGTGGCCACCTCCACCCTGTTTTTACCCGTCCCGATCGATACCACCGGATAGGCCTGACGAGCGACGGCGAGTTTGGCGACAAGCCCGGCGGCGCTCAAAACATCCATTACCGAGTCCGGCGTCGCGTCGGTGGCTATATCAAAATCCTTCGGCTCAACGCCCAGGAGGGCATCACGCACACAGCCACCCACGAAATAGGCTTCATGTCCCGCCTCCTGCAGTTGCCGCGCAACGACCACCGCCTTCGCGCACATATCATCGCCCTGTTGCATCTCTTTAATGCTAGGATTGCCATTACCCTGTTCCATACTATGATTATACCGATATTGGCGAGATAAGAAATTACCGTACTATGTATTTGGCGCGTCAATTATTGTGGTAATATTGCATTATGAGCAAAGAAAACGACCCGTACGCTATTCGTGCCAGTATGGTTCTGGCGGCAATCGAGGAATTAAGTAGCCATCAAAAAAAGATGGCCGAAATGCTTATGGGTCACGCTGATAAATTTAAAGAAATCAATGCGCGATTCGACCGTATAGATGAAAAATTCGACAGTATTGACAGCAAATTTGTCAATATTGATGGCAAACTTGCCGGTATTGACAAACGCTTAATAAGTATTGCCAAAATGGTAACTAAGAACTCCGAAGACATAGAAACGATCAAGTCCAACTACGCACGCCGGAGCGACCTCGCCCCCCTTGAACATCGAGTAGTGGCTCTCGAACGCAAAGCGATTTGACAGCCAAAACTGTGTTATAATTGCATTAACGGAATAAATAAAAACAAACACAAACGATGACCAATCGTGATGATCAGCAAATTGAGACCGGGGGCGACTGGCTGGAGGAGTACGAAGGCCAGTTGGCGATTGATGTTTATCAAACACCGGAATCGGTCGTTATCAAAGCACCGATTGCCGGCGTCAAACCGGCCGACTTGGAGATTACCGTCAACGACGAAGTAGTGACCATCAAGGGCCACCGGCGCACCAGCGATGAGGTGCCCAAAGAAAACTATTTCGTCCAAGAGTGCTACTGGGGGGCTTTTTCCCGCTCTTACGTCCTACCGATAGCCGCCGACGCCGAAAGCTCGCAGGCGGCGCTCAAGGACGGCATATTAACCATCACCATTCCCAAACAAGAACGCACTCGCACGAGAACCATCAAAGTCCTCGGCACATAGTCTGCACTCGAATACTCGCGAAAATTCGCCAAATCGTCACGCGAAAGAGTTTGCATACTTTCGAGTGAGGTTTTAGAGTGAGCCGTTCGAGCGTATTGGCGTGCCGGCAATCTCTCATTTACAAAAACAGACAACAGGTTTATTATAATATTGTTAATAATAAGGACATTATATATGAAAAAGTTGCGGAAGATTGTCATACCGGTGGCGGGTTACGGAACGCGGTTTCTCCCCTTCACCAAAGCCCAACCCAAGGAGATGATTCCGGTAGTCGATAAGCCGGTCATCCAATACATCGTCGAAGACGCCGTCAAGGCGGGATTTGACGAAGTAATTCTAGTAACCAGCGCCAACAAACGCTCTCTCGAAGACCATTTTGACTCCAATTTTGAGCTCGAGTACAAACTGGAAAAAGCCGGCAAAGCCGAGGCGCTTGAAGTTGTTCGCCACGCCACCAATCTCGCCAAATTCATCTACGTCCGCCAACCGGAACCGCTCGGCAACGGCCACGCCGTTCTCATGGCGCGCGAAGTTGTCGGCGACGA
>CAYHTS010000089.1:0-959 GCA_964359635.1 uncultured Candidatus Saccharibacteria bacterium
TTGAATTCGGTATCTGTATGTTTTGCTTGTCGCAAAATTGAACGAAAAGTTCCCATTGGCATTTCCTTTCGTCCCACGGGCACAATAACTGTTAATACAGTTTTGCCGGATTTTCGGAACTTTGAATGGCTACCTCTCTGTGAAACAAATACAAACCCATTCCTTGAGAGAACTTTGGTTATTTGTTCCGAAGAATAGAGTTTAGGCATGCGCCAGATTGCGCTTTATTAGCTTAGGACTTTCAACCCTGGTAAAACTATTATCGTCCTCTATATATAGTTCAACAGCTTCAATAAGGTTCTTTAGTGCTTCATTTTGAGTTTGACCAAAACTGGAAACATCGACATTTAAACATTGGGCAACATAATATTTGCCTTCTCGCCAAACCACATTTTGCAGCTCAATATCTTTTTTCATATTCCGTCCTATTTAGCATGATTGTATAATCTTGCCGTATTGAAATCAATACACCTTGGCACTGACCAGATCAATAATTAGAGCATTATCTCTAAATGATTTCGGGATGTACTCGGCGTCGGTGGCGGTGACTAGGACTTGAGCGTCACCGATAAAGTCGATGAGGGCTTCACTGTGGTGGCGGTCGAGCTCGGCAAAAACGTCGTCGAGCAGTAATATGGGTGTCTCGCCCTTCTCCGACCCCAGGATGCTCATCTCGGCCATCTTGAGAGCCAATAACGCGGCTCTGGTTTCGCCGCGACTGGCGGCAAGACGTAAACTACGCTCGTTAAAGAAAAGCTGCCAGTCGTCTCGGTGCGGTCCTATGGTGGTATTGCGGTAGCGCACGTCGCGTCCCCGAGACGCTTGGAGAACGTTGGCATATTGACTTGTTTCGCTCACTGATGCTTCGTAACGGTACCGTAGGATTCTCTTGCCCTTCACGACGTCGTTATTCAGCCGCTCGAAACAAGTGCCGATTTCACCGTCCAACAGTCTAACAA
>CAYHTS010000089.1:969-2016 GCA_964359635.1 uncultured Candidatus Saccharibacteria bacterium
TAGCCGGTCCTTGAGTATCTTCTGTCCGTACGATACTAGTTCCCTGTCCCAGAAATCAAGCTCCGGCTCTCGGTTGCGTCCCGAGGCGATGCCGTCAAGCAGTTTGTTGCGGGCTTTAAGAATTCGATGATAATTAAGAAGCAGACGGGTGTAATTCGGTTTGAGTTGGGATGCTAGAATGTCCAGTTGGCGTCGTCGCTTCGCCGGCAAGTCAACCGGCAACTCCATAATCTCCGGCGCGAAAAGCACCGTCGGCATCCGGCCGACTACGAGAGATACCGGCACCGCTTTATCGCCGACGAAAGCGATTTTTTTTTCACCGTCTTGCGCGAGAGCGATTTTCAATTCATCCGCATTCCCTGCTGACAAATCCGCGCTTATTCGCGCCACTGTCTCTCCCCACCTTATAACCTCGCTATCCCGCCTCGTCCTATAACTGCGGCAAACGCTTAAAAGATGTGCCGACTCAATAATGTTTGTTTTCCCTACGCCATTAGCACCCACCAAAATAGTAATGCGCCCGGGTTTAAGCTCGTATTGCTCGAAGTTCCGAAAGTTCGTCAGTTTAAGAGTGCAAATCTTCATAAATTCCAAGCTCCAAAATACAAATAACAAATAAGCCCCAAAACAGAAATTTGAATGGTTGAAGTTTGGAAGTTCGAGCTTATTTGAAATTTGGTGCTTGTGATTTGTTTATTTTTAGGTCTCGACGCGGAGCGGCATGATGATGTACTGGAAGTTCGGGTCGCTCGGGTCGCGCAGAACGCAGGGGTTGAGTTTGCCGACAAAACCGAGGTCCACCTTGTCGCCGCCAATCACCATAAGCGCGGCGAGGATGTAGCGGGCGTTGAAGGCAATCTCCAGTTCATCGCCCTTGGTTTCCGCCTGAACCGTTGACTTATTCTCGCCCAGTTGGGGAGAGGTCGCCAGCACCTCAATCTGCTTGGCGCTGATTTTTATTTTAATGTTATTGGCCGCGTCTCTGGCGAATAATGTGGACATCTTCATGGCGCTGATAAACTCACTTCTATTGGCCTTGGATTTAAT
>CAYHTS010000090.1:0-1994 GCA_964359635.1 uncultured Candidatus Saccharibacteria bacterium
TTTTCGTCCATTGCCATGCGGGCCGTCGGAAAAACCGCGGGCGCGGTGGTGGAAGAAGTACGCCGGCAGTTTCGGGAAATTCCGGGCATTATGGAAAGAAAAGCCAAGCCGGATTACGGGCGGGCGGTGGACATCGTTACCAAAGCCGCGCTGAAACAAATGATATTGCCGGCGCTGTTGCCGATTCTGTCGGTGCTGGTGATTGGTTTTGTGCTCGGCCCAAGCGCGCTGGGAGGATTTTTAATCGGTTCCATTATCGGCGGCATATTCTTGATCGAAATCAGCTCCAGCCTGGTTCAACTGTTGTCCAAGCGCTTCCGGCATAAAAAAATCATCCCCGCCGCCCCGGCCCATTTGTGGCTGCAGCACCACGGTTGGGAAGAACCCAAAATCGTCATGCGGGCCTGGCTCGCCGGCATCATGCTAGCTGTTTTTGGAGTTTGGCTATCATTAATATGAAACAGCGTAGTCCTGAGTCAATAGAAGGATTAGCGGTATTCGGTGTCTGGTTGTCACTAATATAAAACCGCGTAACCCTGAGCTTGCCTGTAGTGAGCTTATTGAATCTGTCGAAGGGCTAGCCGTCTTCGGCGTCTGGTTATTTCTAATCTGAATATGAATCCCAATTCCAACGCTAGTCGTATTTTGTGTTACGGAGATTCCAATACCAATGGTGCAATTCCTGGGGATGGTGGTCGTTTTCAGACCGACAAACGTTGGCCAGGAGCACTACAAATTTTACTTGGGAATAATTATGAAGTGATTGAAGAAGGTATGGGAGGCAGAACTACCAACATGGACGATCCCAAAGAACAAGCCAGAAACGGTAAAACGTATCTGGCTCCATGTCTTTGGACCCACAATCCAATCGATATAATCATTCTCATGTTAGGAACCAACGACATGAAACAACGTTACGCCAGACAGCCAGAAGAAATAGGCAGGGGCATGGAAGAGCTGATTGAAATTATTAAAACCGAATCAGAGTGCGATCACGGACAAATAAAAGTGCTGATAATATCGCCGCCACTAATAGATGAAACTACCCCTCAGGCACAAGAAAAATACATCGGGGCCAGTCAAAAATCGCAACAGCTTGGCAAAATCTATGAACAGATAAGTCTTAAGTACGGGTGTGAGTTTCTAGATTCAGCACTAATAGTTAAGCCCAGCTCAGTCGACGGTTATCATCTAGACGCCCCCGCCCATCAAGATTTAGCTTCAGCCGTAGCCGATAAAATACGCGCTGTCGCCATCAACAATAGCCCTCCCATTCACTAGCTTTTTTCTCCCCGCCTCGTCATCTCACCGTCTTACAAATCAAGTTCGAATAAGCTTTTGACCACTAATAACTACCATGCTACAGTGCATGGTAGTTATTAAATTAGGATCCCAAAATGGCAAGATCACGTCTAACCGGTCACGAGAGACAAGAAATAATGATTGGCCTGTGCCAGGCGTTATGTGTCCTCAATACTCCGGACGAGATAGCCAAAGCCTTAACAGATTTATTGACTCCGAATGAAGTGGAGGCAATTGCTAAGCGCTTGCAAATTGCCGAAATGTTGGTTCAGGGCGGTGATTATCGCGAGATTCGTGGCAAGCTAAAAGTAGGTTTCTCTACCATTGCTCGGGTAAACACGTGGCTTAACTTATCTGGTGAGGGATATAAACTGATGCTTACTAGGCGCAAAAAATCCCCCCGTCCAGTTAAAGACGAAGAGAAGTATGATCCGTATAGCTGGCACAACATCAAGCGGCGTTACTCACTATATTTCTGGCCGCAACTGCTACTAGAAAAGCTATGGGAAAGCTCCAATAAGCAAGAAAAAGAAAAAATAACCAAAGCCCTAGGGCAACTACAAGTCAAAAAGCACACTTTTACGGCCACAAACAATAAACAACTTTACGAGCAATTTTCTCAAGGAAATATCCCGACCAACGTAAAAAAACCAACACCTAAATAACTACCATGCACTGTAGCATGGTAGTTA
>CAYHTS010000091.1:0-1986 GCA_964359635.1 uncultured Candidatus Saccharibacteria bacterium
TAAAAATTCCCATCGCGAGTACCGCCCCAGCGCCAAGCGAGAAGTTATATAAGTTTTTTACTTTCTCTGCGAGAGGTGGCCCGCCGAGACACTCATTGCCACTATTCGCAAGACATTCTAAAACATCGTCCCCCTCACAAGTCCCAAAATATCCTTCCGCACAATTGCTTTGTTCCTCGGCCACTCTACAGCCTTCGTCAATACTATAACTACAAACATATGTCCCCTGCGCAAAACTCTGGTTTACGCTCAAAAATAATACGACCAGTAGAATGACTAGGGGCACGGTTTGTCGTAGAAATCTTAGTATGCTCATAGTTACTTTATAATTTCGAAAGTTTTTATTGCACCCTCACACAAAGAAAGCAATTTTTTGTAATCAGGGTTGCTTTCAACCACACACCTAAGAACATAATACCTGTCGCTACCGACAAAAATATATGCGGCTATTCCACTGTTTTCCAACGGGACGTAAACAGGGTTATTGTTATCATCTAAATAAAACTCGGACGGCGCGTATGACGCTTTATAGGCGTCGGCCGTACCGACAATTTGCTCATTAAATTCTGCTTCTTGGGGAACAAGATCTTTAACGTCTTCTATGTCCCGTATGGTGTGAATGTTTAAATACACTCCTCCGAATGACTCCATCCCCCTGCTATCGAATTCACTGAATATCTCAAGCCCTTCAATAAAATCAGCTTTTTCTCCAACCCACCACGCAGAAGGGATTCTGATTTTGTACCCATCGAATTCGTTCGTCGCTACCTTCATCCCACTCGTTGTCTCTTCGACGACAATGTTCCTCGGCCCATATTCTTCCGGGATATTAGAACCAATGTCTTTATTATCGCCATTTACGAAAAGTGCAATACCGAGAACTATAGCGACGATTAACGAGGCTGATGCGACGAGTATTATTATCTTCTTATTCTTCATTTATACCTTTCTATGATTATCTCACGTCAACTGTTTGATATAAACACGTCATACAGCTCTTGTTAATTCACCCCGCATTCAGCAGAACATATATCGGCATTGATACCCAAGCCGAGACACTCCGCGAACGACCCGCCAGGGCATGTTGCGTAGGGGCCATCGGTTCCGAGTGGAATATTATAGCCGTTTGGAATGGTTACCCCGCATGCATCTCTTATTATAGGACCCGGATTAATTTTCCCAGTCCCAAGACTAAAGTAGCAACCTGGAGTAATTTGGCACGAATCATTATCTTCTGTGCAGCTTGATTTGAGAACACTGAAGTGTATGTGCGGACCTTTGGCGTTTCCGCTTTGTCCATTGAATGCAATCTGCTCGCCAGCCACAACACGAACTTGAGTACCCTGCAAAACGCTTTGCATCTTACTTGTCCACCCTGCTAAGTGACAATATCCATAACTCAATCCCGAGTCCCCAACAAGTTTTAGATAGTTACCACATTTATCATCTGGGCCCCTCTGCGGAACAACAGCAACGACCGTTCCGCTCTCTAGTGCGTAAACGGGCACTCCCTCTGGCGCGGCTAAGTCGATTCCGGAGTGATCGCTTGAACAGCCCTGCCCCACATTCCATGGGCAGACCGCACCGGTTAGACCGGGCTTTGGAGTAGATGGCCTGCATACTAACCACACGCCTCTCTCGTTTAGTCCTGGATCTCTCGAGCCAAATGGGCACACTTTCTCTGCGCAGTCTGGCAACGTCGCACAGAATTGTTCTCTGTTTCTTGGGTCTGCCAAACACGCCTGTTTACAAATCGGCGCGCTGGGTGCTGCAAAATAGTGTCCGCCACCGAATGTAATTTCCGGTGGAGTAAACTCCTGTTTTATATTGACCTTTAAAAGTATCGACTCCAAGTTTGTTAGGTCGGGATTTATTGTACTTAGTAATAGGTATGATCCGAGAAGTATGGAGAGGCCTAGTAGTCCTGCTACAATCCATGCTTTTGCGTCTTTAATTCTTGATGCGTTTCCCGCTGATATTGAGTAG
>CAYHTS010000092.1:0-1951 GCA_964359635.1 uncultured Candidatus Saccharibacteria bacterium
ATATGCTGATTATAGACCAGGTGGTTTGGTTGGGCGTGGAATTGGTTGTCGTATATCATATTATAAGTAAATCTACGGACGTATCGTGGTTTAACGTCTTACCGGATATTGGCTATGGACTAGCGATAGGAATAGGCGTGCCGCTTACTCTCACGCTTATGGGAAGAGGAAAATGGATGGGAGAAGGAGATGTTATGGTTGGCGCGCTCATCGGACTGTTCTTGGGCTTTCCCAATATCATCGTTGCCTATGTATTGGCGTTCATTTTGGGCTCGATTTACGGGGTAGGACTTATTATTCTTTCACAAAAAAAGCTTAAAGATGCTGTTGCCTTTGGTCCCTTTTTGGTTGTTGGAACGATCATTGCCTTTTTCTTTGGCGCTAAGCTAATCGGCTGGTACCTCGGCATTTAGCGGAATAAATATATATTGAACGATGAATAAAATAAAAAGAGCGGGAACAACTTTGGTTGAGCTGATGGTAGTTATTTTTATTATTTTGCTAATGCTGGAGGTAGCGACTTTAGCGACGAGGCGTAGCCAATATCGCACTGAACTTAAAAACGCCGCCGCGGAGATTAAGGATGCGATCGACGCGACGCGCCAGTATTCATTGGCGCCCAGAGTTCAAGCGCCGACCGGCACTGCTGGTTATTGTTTCAGTATGGACACAGCGAATAATAATTGGGTAATCCGGGAGTATGTACCAGACGCTGTTCCGCCCGACAAGGCAGCGCTTAAGGGGTGTAGTGCGGATTTTACGTCCATGAGGCAAGGAACAATCTCGTCGCGTGTTATCATTCAACCATCCGGGATTATTAGTGACGGATTTACGACCTATGGCTGGAGCGCTTTGGTACCGGCTGGCAACTTGATTTCCGAGCAACCGGTCAATATAACTCTTCGGCACGACTCTATAAGTGATACCATGCAAATCAGTATCCAGCCCAACGGTCTTGCGGAGGTATTATGGGTATAAAGCGTCGCGGGGGTTTTGGGCTTATAGAGGTAATGGTCGCGGTAACGATTATTATGATTGTCTTAGGCGGCACAGGCGCGCTGGTTAACCAATCAATCAATGCCACTGGTGACGCGCGTGAAAAAATTATCGCGGAGGGGTTGGCGCAAGATATGCTTGAAAAAGCCAGGAATAATCGCGACTTGAATAGGGAGCTGAATGATGTCGCGAACGGATTTCCTATTCAAGGTCAAACCGTACCGGTACATAATACAACATATTGCCAGAGTTTCAATGACGTATCCGAAACTGGACTGACGGCCAGACGCTTAACCGCGACCATCAAATGGCCCGAATGTGGTGGTGACCAAAAATATATATTAACTACTATTCTCTATAATCATGATTAGATCGCGCCATCGCAAAGGATATACATTAATTGAAATACTCGTTGCTACTACGATCTTTGTGATCGCAATGTCAATAGCCGCAGGAATTACTGTAACCAGCACCAAGTCCGTAGCCCGCGCTCTAACGACCAAGAAAATAAACAGCGCGGTGAGGGACTTGAATACACGCTTAACACAAGAACTACGCAACTCATCTGAAGTGAAGGTAGATTCAGAGTCAACCAATATAGTAATAATCCCCGGTACTGTAGATAAAACTCTGAAAATCACCTCCGATAAAAAATTATTGCTTAACGAAGAGTTGCTCCTCCCCTCTGACATTGAAGTTGAGCCATTCGATGTTGCGTTTAAAACACCCAACCCCAAATTAGTCAGTATCAGCTTGAAAGTTTCAGCGAAGAATGCTCCGACACAGTCCATGGAATATATGACAAGCATCGCCTGTCGCAAATAGATAATGAAAAACAGCACAATAGGTATTATACGGCAAGGGTCGGCCATGATCATCGCCGGCTACAGGGCCCGGCTTGGTGCCACTGCCCTGCTGCTGTGGATGATTCCGGTGACCGTCATCTTCCATAACT
>CAYHTS010000093.1:0-1947 GCA_964359635.1 uncultured Candidatus Saccharibacteria bacterium
TTTTTTGATGGTATAGTATCCGCCGCATGCCCGTCAATATTTTTACCTATCTCGTACTTCATAATATTCGTAGCGTTCAAAACGTAGGCGCAATATTCCGCACTGCGGACGCCGCGGGTGTTGAGAAAATATATTTAGTCGGTTACACCCCCGCACCCCTTGATCGTTTTGGTCGGCCGCGGGCAGATTTTACCAAAACTTCACTTGGGGCAGAAAAATATGTGTCCTGGGAAAAAATCATCTCTCCCGCAAAACTACTACAGAAATTAAACCGAGAGAAAGTAGGAATTGTCTGCTTAGAACAAGCAAAAGGCGCGGTGGATTATAAGAAGTACAAACCAAAACAATCTTTGGCGCTGTGGGTGGGTAATGAGGTTGAAGGCATTTCTAAAACAATTTTACAAAAGGCCGACAAAATACTTTTTATTCCCATGCGTGGCCGGAAAGAATCCCTCAATGTGTCCACTGCTGTCGGAATTGCCCTCTTTCGAATACTGAACGTGTAACTGTTTAGTAGGAAATGCTGTCGCGGATAACACCTGCCGGGTCTATGAGCTCAATTACTTCACGGCGGGCCTTCCACAATACTTCACTCCTGCCCAAAAACACTCGCCACTCTGGTTTATAAAACCCCGCCTCATTCTTGTGGGTTTTGGTGCAGTAAGAGTAGCTGGCTTTCTCGGCGATAAAGTTGGCGCACTCTCCCGAAGTGCCAATAGGGAAGGATTGCAGATGCGCGCTGCAGCGAGGAACGGTTTGTAAATAATCCAGACATTGATCGTTAAGGCGATTGGGAGCGGCGGGTTGCGGCTCTTCGCTCACTGCCGGGCATTCGCGCGGCAGTGAGGGGGAGAAGTCTTGGAATTGCTCAAAATAGCCTGTGCACTGATTAAGACGGAAAGAGTAGCCAACAGGCGAGCGGCCGGTAACTACGATGGCTTTTTCGCCGGGCTGCAGATCTAAATCTTGTCCGGCGTTTACATCGTTACTGAATGGTAGATAGACTGCCTTGCCAATGGTCGCTTCTTGCCCCGTGACCGCGCTTTTCAACTTCCAACCCGTTAAGCGCAGGGGACTTTCTGCGCGCGGCGAAAGTTCAATGGTTACGAATTCATTTTCGGCGGATGTTCCACCAGTACTGCGCGAGCCGAATTTTACGTTAGCCGCAGGGACACTGTTTTCCGGGGTGCGGATATCCTCGCCTCGCAAAAAACTATATAACTTTCCGAATACCGGAATACCATTTTGAAATCCTCCTTGGAAAAGAGTCCCTTTCGGCTCTTCCTTGTAGCGAAAGGGCAGGGGCGCATCATAGGTTTCGCCAGTATCAAGCGGCGAGGGAGCTTTGGTATAGAGACCGGTTTTAGCGTCTTCGGTATGTACGCCCCCAACCCACAACCAGAGAAGGATTGCTACGCCGACTAGCACCCACAGAGGTTTAGCTTCTTTAAGCGTTTCAAACATGGAAATTAAATATCAACTAACAATACACAATTATCAAAAAGAATTCATTGTTTAACGAACGGTGCTCATCTCGCAAGTATTTTTCTGATTTCCTCTTTTGCAATCAGAGCTTCGTTCCAGGGAACCTTACTACCGAGAGCTCCCATAATATACGGGTCGGTACCTTTGCCGGTTAAGAGTACTACGTCTCCAACTTTGGCGCGCGTACACGCCTCTTTGATAGCGGCGCGGCGATCCATCAGAATGGTTGGTCGGTGCTTCCTAATACCGGCGGCGATTTCTTCTACAATAGTGTACGGATTTTCATCGTAAGGATCTTCGTCGGTGAGAATAATTTCACTGCAGTAGCGATCGGCAATTTCTCCCATCACGGGACGTTTCCAGGTGTCCCGGCCGCCACCAGTGCCGGACAATACGCAGATAGTGTGGCGGCCGGAAAAAGCTTGGTACAGATTTTCCAGTGAATTGGGGGTGTGGGCATAA
>CAYHTS010000094.1:0-1918 GCA_964359635.1 uncultured Candidatus Saccharibacteria bacterium
GGAGCTACATCCACTTCCTTGGCCGCTAATTTGTCGATTAGGGTGGTGACCCGCTCAATCAATCCGCCTATTCTCGTTACTGCGGTGTCAAATCTTTCCAAAGCTTGTTCCCGTCCGACAATTCTAGCTTCCTCTATTTTTGCCTTGGCTTCATCTCGTTCGGTTTTAATGTTTTCACGCAGCGCCTCCATTTTGGTTTTGGCCTCTTCGCGCTTGCTCTCCAGAGCTTGCTTCATTTCCTCTCTCTTGACCTTGAGCTCGTTGCGGATTTTCTCTCTTTCCATTTTCAGAAGGGGTTTTTGAGAATCCGAAGTGGACGAATCTTCGCCGTCTTCGTCTTTATCATCATCCACGTCTTCTGCATCATCACTATCCTCGTCGGTATCCTCACTGACATCATCTTCATCACTGTCTTCATCTTCGTCTTCATCGCCTATGTCGTTCGAGAGATCACGACCGCTGTTGATGCTACCCGGGCCGCTATTAATGCTCTCTGCCCAAACCGCTTGGGCACCCGCCAAGAACACTACCATCATCAAAACCATTAACCAACCTAAATATTTCTTCATATTATCTTAGAATTTTATTAAATTAATAATCGGTTTTCGAACCTCTTTAGATTATACTAAGAAAACTACCAAAAGCAAAGCCACAATGTTAAGGATTTTTATCATCGGATTGATAGCTGGGCCGGCCGTGTCCTTATAGGGGTCGCCCACCGTATCCCCGGTAATTGCGGCTTTATGTGCCTCGGAGCCTTTGCCGCCATAATTTCCAGACTCAATATATTTTTTGGCGTTGTCCCAGGCGCCGCCGCCGGAGGTCATAGAGATAGCGACGAAGAGGCCGGTGACAATAGAACCTACCAAAAGTCCGCCCAAAACCACCAAGCCGTTTTCTTTGCCAAAAATTACAATGACAAGTATAGGAGCGAGTACCGGAATCAACGCCGGCAAAATCATTTGCTTTATTGCCGCGCCAGTGATAATAGATACGGCGGTAGCGTAATCCGGTTTGCCGGTACCTTGCATAATACCAGGGATCTCGCGGAATTGTCTGCGAATTTCTTCAACAACCTTACCCGCAGTTTTTCCAACAGCTTCCATGCAGAGTGCGCCGAAATAATAGGGAAGCAAGCCACCCAAAAACAAACCTATAATTATATAAGGGTCGCGCAAATCAAAAACAATATCTTTTCCCGCGCTTACAATTTCTTCGGTATAAGATGCAAAGAGAACTAAAGCCGCAAGTCCAGCAGAGCCGATAGCGTAACCCTTGGTTACAGCTTTAGTGGTGTTGCCCACTGCATCCAATGGATCAGTAACATCGCGAACCTCTTTCGGCAATTTCGCCATTTCCGCGATACCGCCAGCATTGTCGGTGATCGGTCCATAAGCGTCAATCGCCACAATAATTCCGGTCATGGAAAGCATGGACATTGCCGCGACGGCGATGCCGTATAGTCCTCCATAGTAGTAGCTCGCCAGAATTCCGACGACGATAGTAAGTAAAGGCAGAGCCGTAGCTTTCATTGATATCGCAAGTCCTTGAATTACATTGGTGCCGTGTCCGGAAACGGAAGCTTCCGCGATAGAGCGCACCGGAGAATATTTTGTAGAGGTGAAATATTCGGTGATGATTACGAGTGTACCAGTGACAAATAAGCCGACAAGAGCACAAATAAACAAATCCATCACCGAGTATGTGCCGTTGTCCGCCATAAGTATTTTTGTAACCGGATAAAACAGTGCCGCGGCGATAACACCTGAAGCAATCAGACCCTTATACAACGCACCCATTATATTTTTATTCCCGCCTTGACTCTCGCCTCGATTCGGCGAAGCGGGCGGCGAGGCAGGTTTTCCCAATCGCACAAACCTAGTGCCGATGATGGAGGCGATAATCGCTTCACCGCCAA
>CAYHTS010000095.1:0-1865 GCA_964359635.1 uncultured Candidatus Saccharibacteria bacterium
GAGTGGTCGCAGATGGCCTCCGACATTGGCATTAGCAAATATTTTCGCAAAGCCGGTGTGCCTCTTAGCGATGCCCAAGGAAATATTATTAAGGATAAGGATGGCAAGACGGTAACCGGTCCGGAAAAAAGTATTCGCCAAGTACTCGAACGAATGGTCGGCTGTTGGCGCTGGTGGGGCGAAAAATATCACTACTTCGCGACCCGGCAAGATGCCCAGAATTTTGAAGATGAGCTTAAGTTTATGCTCGTAAAACAATACGCCTCCCCCAACTCTCCTCAATGGTTTAATACCGGCCTAAATTGGGCATATGACATCAAAGGACCTGCGCAGGGGCACGCGTACGTTGACCCGGATACTGAAAAGCTCGTCTACTCCACCGACGCCTACTCGCGTCCCCAGCCCCACGCCTGCTTCATCCAAAGCGTTAAAGACAACCTTGTGGAAAAAGGCGGCATTATGGACCTGGTGTTGAAAGAGGCAAGGGTTTTCAAATACGGTTCCGGCAGTGGCTCAAACTTTTCCGGATTGCGTGGAGTAGGCGAGCCCTTGTCCGGCGGTGGTAGGTCGAGCGGGCTTATGAGTTGGTTAAAAATCTTTGACCGCTCCGCCGGCGCCATTAAGTCCGGCGGCACATCGCGGCGGGCGGCCAAGATGGTGTGTATCGATATTGACCACCCCGACATCGAAGAATTCATTGGCTGGAAGAAAAATGAGGAGAAAAAAGTCGCGGCGCTGATTGCCGCCGGTTACGACAGCGATTTTAACGGTGAGGCATATCAAACAGTATCAGGACAAAATGCCAATAATTCCGTTAGGGTGAATGAGGACTTTCTGCGCGCGGTCGGCCAGGACAAAGGATGGCCCCTGCGCTGGCGTACCAACCCGGAGCATATTGCGAAAACCGTCCAAGCCAAGGAACTATGGAACACGATTGCCGACACGGCTTGGCAATGCGCCGACCCGGGCGTACAGTACGACACTAACATTAACCAGTGGCACACTTGCCCCGCCTCCGGCAGAATCAACGCTTCAAACCCGTGCTCGGAATATATGTTCCTTGACGACACGGCATGCAACCTGGCCAGCATCAACCTGGCAAAATTCTATGACGACCAAGCCGACAGGTTTGATATAGAAGGATTCAAGCATACTATCCGCCTCTGGACTATCACCCTTGAAATATCCGTCTTGATGGCACAATTTGTTTCGGAAGAGATGGCCTTGCGAAGCTTTCAGTTCCGAACTCTGGGTTTAGGTTACGCCAATCTCGGCGCGCTCCTAATGAAGAATGGTTTGCCATATGATTCCGATGAAGGCCGAACGATGGCGGCAGCCCTAACCGCTATCATGACCGGCGAGGCATACGCCACTAGCGCGATGATGGCAAGCCGCCTCGGAACGTTTGAGGGTTACGCTAAAAACAAAAAACATATGCTCAAGATTATCCGCAACCATCGCCGCGCCGCTTATGACGCTCCGCACGAAGAATATGAGAACCTATCCATCAAGCCATGGGCTCTTGACCAAAAGAATACACCGATAGACCTGCTCAAAGCCGCCCATCGCGCTTGGGATAACGCTTATGAGCTCGGTAAGCAATTTGGCTATCGCAACGCTCAAGTCACACTGATTGCTCCCACGGGCACCATCGGGCTAGCGATGGACTGCGACACAACTGGCATTGAACCGGACTTCGCGCTGGTTAAATTTAAAAAGCTGGCCGGGGGCGGTTTTATGAAAATTATCAACCAATCCGTCCCGGGCGCCTTGAGCCACTTGTGTTACGATAAGGTTCAGTCCAAGTCCATTCTTGACTATGCGCTCGGCAAAGGCACCCTGCGTGGCGCGCCTGGCATTAATCA
>CAYHTS010000096.1:0-1806 GCA_964359635.1 uncultured Candidatus Saccharibacteria bacterium
TATCGGCTTCTTCACTCTCGCGAGAGTCGATTACGGCCGTATCACCGGTTTTACAAGCAGGACAGCGCATAGAGACACACTATATTGTTATGTATATTTAAATTACCCCCAACATCTTGTAGTGCCAAGATGGAAAGAAAAAATTCGCCCCCAGCCGCAGAAGTTTATCTAATTTGTCATTATCGGACTCGACCCGATAACCCAGACAAGAACAAAAAAAATGTTTTTGTTTATTTTACTGTCTGGATTCCCGATCAAGTCGAGAATGACAGTGAAGAGATCCTGAATCCCGTCCTTCGCTCTCCGAGCTACGGAGGGCTGACGCAAGTTCAGGATGACGGACAACACCAAAACAGCCCTGGGTGGGGCTGTTGTAATTGCATGATTATTTTTCGAGTGTAATCGAGAAATACGTTAGGTAACCCCTCGACTACGCTCGGGGAATAAAAAGAGATACTCAGGGAATATACTCCCACCTCCCCCATGTACCATTCGATACATGGCGCCGCTAACCCCTCCTCTGGCAGGGCAGGAATTATTCATTGCTCTGAGACCAGGAGGGGAGGTGAAACTTGATTTTTCTGTTACCTTAATCATGGCATTGGAGTTTGAGCGTTCTGTCCACAACCCGGGCATTGGAGTCCGAACGATAGGTATTCCCAAAATTACCGCTGCGAAGTCGGTTACACCGACGAGAGCGGAAAGGTATATTTTGGGATAAATACCGAGTGAGGACGACTGCCCGAGGACTTTGGTTACTTTCCTTAAGGAAAGTAACTATTTAATCTTTTTGCGGATGAAGGCCGGCACATCAATTTCGTCTCTCTCTTCTTCGGGGGTTTGCTCTTTTGGCATCCCTAACCCTCCACCGGCTCTATTACTCGCTTGTTCCATGCGTTGATTGCGTCCGGGACGCGTCACACTATACATATCGTCTTCGAACCCGGTGGCCACCACGGTAATTTTAACTTCGCCTTGCATGGCTTCATCAATTACCGCCCCAAAGATAATATTGGCATCCGGATCGGCCGCTTCAGTAATAATGCGGGCGGCTTCATCAATTTCGTACATGCCTAAATCTGGTCCACCGGTAATGTTAAATAGAATGCCTTTGGCTCCATCGATTGAAAGTTCTAGAAGTGGGCTATCTACGGCTTGCTTGGCGGCTTCTAAGGTTCGACTATCGCCGGTGCCGCGCCCGATACCCATTAAAGCCGAACCAGAATTGGACATGATGGCTTTAACATCGGCAAAGTCGACATTGATCATGCCGTGTTGGGTAATTAAATCAGAAATGCCTTGGACGCCTTGACGCAGAACATCATCCACCACCGAAAAGGCATCGTAGAGGGAAGTTTTTTTATCAATAACTTGGAGTAAGCGATCGTTGGGAATCACGATGAGGGTATCAACGCGACTGCGGAGTTCTTCGATTCCTTCTTCGGCAATTTTGCGCCGCCTGAGGCCCTCAAACGAAAACGGTTTAGTTACAACCGCCACAGTTAAGGCGCCTAGTTCCCGAGCAATTTCGGCCACGACCGGACCCGCGCCTGTGCCAGTGCCGCCGCCGGCGCCGTAAGTTACAAACACCATATCGGCGTCTTTTAAAGCATTATAAATATCTTCCTTATTTTCTTCGGCTGACTTTTTACCTTTTTCCGGGTCCGCCCCGGCGCCGAGCCCACGAGTAGTAGTTTGACCAATATGAATTTTGGTTGGGGCCTCGCAATAATGTAAATCCTGCGCATCAGTATTTACTGCGACAAATTCCACGCCCTTAATATTAGCGTCGATCATGCGATTGAT
>CAYHTS010000097.1:0-1777 GCA_964359635.1 uncultured Candidatus Saccharibacteria bacterium
TTTCGGCAAGTATTTCGAGGTAGATATTATTGACGATTTGGTAGTTAGGCGAGTGGTCGGTTTTGGTGAGCAACCCGAAGCTTCCCGCGCCGATGCCTAGAATCGGATTCTTCATGAAGTATTCGAGGGCCATGCGGTAGCTGTCTATCCGGCCGTCGACGGAGCCTTGGTTGGTCGCGTCTTGCGCGAAAGCGTGTTTTGTGAAGCTGTCTGTCAGTACTTCCCGCCCGTTCAGCGCGACCAGCCCGACGGAGATAATTATTGCCGCCGCTACCGTGAGGGCGAGGCGCGCCAGCTGTCGTCTCCCGCCGCGCCAGATTAAATAAGCGGCAAGCGCTATGAGCGCCGCGACAAGCCCAAGATAGGCGCCCCTCGATTGGCCGAGGATAATATTTGTAAGTATCAAAACCGACAACCACCAATGGGGGTTCAATATTTTCTTCGCTTGGCTACTTCGACCGAGAGCGATAAATAGCGGTACAAGCAAAAAATTAGAAAAGTAGAGGGGTTCGAGCGCGACTGATTGAATCCTCGGGAAACCGAGAACCTGCCGGGCGTATTCGTCTCTTAGTCCCGTGAGGGAGGTTGTAAGACCCAATGAATCGCCGATGAATTGATATAAGCCGAAGGTGGCAACAATAGCTGTCGAAATCAGTAATGCATTGATGGCAACGCGGCCCAGGTCCATTCTTGAAGCCAATAAATATAGCGCAATCATCAGCCACCAGAGGGCAAGGACTATGGCGTTGCGCGGTTCAACGTATCCGGTAATAGTTGACAGGGTCGCTATCAGCCCAAAGAGCACGAGGAGCTTGTCGGATAATGATAATTTTATTCGCCCAAGCCAATTAAGGTTTAGTACGCCCCATATTAAAAGCAATACGCCAATAATATAACTTACCTTTAGGGTAAAGCCGTGGTATTCGAGGGTCGGTATCCTCTCAAACGGCAGCACGAAATACCAACTTAACGCTAGAGCCGCGCCGAGCGCCGGCCAAATAGATTTCATTGCATTAGGCATTGTCATGACATTAGTTAACAGATATAATGCTATACTAACTAGGTAACTACGACAAGGTTATGAAGACATCCGTCATAATAGTTAACTACAATACAAGCGCGCTAACTAAACTTTGCGTCGAATTCTTGCGAGGCCATTTTAGCTATCGTGAAGCTGAAATTATCGTAGTCAATAACGGATTTGGCAAGTATCGCGCTAGGGGCGGTAAGGGGGTGCGGATAGTAAATCTGAAGGCCAATCTCGGGTACGGGGCAAGCAACAACCGAGGGGCGGCACACGCTGGGGGCGATGTGTTATGGTTTCTCAACCCGGATACGGTGCTAATTGATAACTCCATCAAGACACTACTTGAGTATTGTGGGAAGAATAAAAGCGTCGGCATTATTTCGCCGCTATTGTATCGTGATAAACTCTGCCACAAGCTGCAAGATGATTTCTATGCTAACCGGCAGACTATGAAGAGCCTTATCTTCCGTCGCGCTAAACCGAAAATCAATCTCGAGAACAGTGATTTTATTGCCGTTGATGTAGTAGTGGGTGCGTCTATGGTCATGCGGCATGAGGTTTTTGAAGAACTTGGTGGCTTCGATGAGAAAATTTTTATGTACCTCGAAGATGATGATCTTTGCTTCCGTGCCCAAAAAGCGGGCTATAAGGTTGGGGTATTTACTCGAGCATCAGTTGTGCATTTGCAGGGTCAAAGCATCAAGTCGAATCGCCGTCGGAAAAAACTGTATTACGAGAGCCAAAATATTT
>CAYHTS010000098.1:0-1773 GCA_964359635.1 uncultured Candidatus Saccharibacteria bacterium
ACAAAACCACCTTGGGCCAACACATGAGGAGCGAACCCAAGAAGTAGAAAGAAACCTGACAATAAAATTATTTTTTTCATAATCCGAATATGTTAAAGCCAGATTTCGTCCCAAACAAAAGCGAAAGGTTTGCGGTTGCTGTTGTGGAATTTCCTGCGGACGCCACAATCGAGAGAGATGCATTCCCTTGCCCGCTTCCTGTGGGCCGGAGCGTTATCGAGTTTCCCGTCTGTGCAGGACTACCGTTTAAGAACCACTGCAAAAGCGGAGCACCGACAGTTATTGGTAGTGAAAACGGAGCTGCATAGAGAGACGTTTCTACACCAGCGATGGCGTATTCTCCGAAAAGTGCATGGTCGAAACGAATACCAAGGAGAGGATCATTTCGATAGATGCGCACTGAAGGTTCTTGGGCCGAGAGCGAAAGAGAGGCTCCACCTACAAGACTTCCGTTCGGGCTCGTCACTGCGACCGATACTGAGCGTGTACGGTACTGAAGGGGTGAAGCGACCATAATTGCCGTTTTTCCGATGCCTGAAGAATTTGCAATTTGTGCGTCGTCAACGGTCCACAGGTAAGAGAGTGTCGCGGGATCGAGCGTCACCCCTCGTGCGTCTCTTAGGTTCGCCATGGCGACAACACGCACACTTCCTTCAAGGGGTATAAGGGGTGTTCCTGGGTACAGCGGGGGAACGGAAGAGATTGGTTCAGTGATAAGGACAACATCTTGGGGTTGTATAAAAAACGTCTGACTGTAGCTTACTCCGCTTGAAGAAATAGTGACCTTTACGTTTGTAGCGCTCCCCGTTTTTCCTAGATTGATCCCAACGGGTTGCACGGTACCCTTGTATATTTCTTTTCCTCCAACTGCGACGGTCAGCACAGCATTTGCGAGATTAAGAGATGTTGAAAGGAAAGAAATGCTCACCCGGTCATAGGGCATTGGGTACTGAGGACTTATTGAGACTGTAAAGGAATCGTCACACGCCGAACTCCCGATGGATTGCGCCAAGGTAGACGTAGGAAGTATGAGAATACAGGCGATAAAAGTCACAAGGAGACTGAAGCGCATACCTTCAGTATATAGCCTTCTGGAGGCAGTTATGCCGCTTCGCGCACCTCATCGGGGATTTCTTCCTCGTTTAATTCTTCGGCGGCTTTTGCTTGGGCTATCTGCTGTGTGGCACGATCCTCCATAAGTTCTGAAGCTTGTTGCCTGCGTTCTTGCTGTAGCGCAGCGGCATTTTGGTCTTGGTACTTCTTTAAATTCTCACTATCGGTCTTTATTTGGGTGTGATACATTTTTGCGGTCGTAATTGTGAGCGCTGGGACCGAGCCGATAAGGGGAACTTCGCTTATGAGAAGACTGATAATAAGCCAGAGAGAATGGATGGCGTGATCTTTAAATATGCGCGGATTGAGACGTACAAGAATGAGTCCGATAGTGAGCCAACCAAAAAGACCGACAGCCATTGCCATGACGATGCCAAATACCGTGAGCGCCGGCCCAGCAAAAAAACCGACTGCTCCAGCACCCGCGACGCAGCCTTTCGCGAGTAATCCACCAATCAGAGCCACGTCACTTGTTTTGTTGGCGCAGTATGCGGCGGCAAGTGCAGGCCCGATAATCCAAAATTGTTCAAATAGAAAGCGCAGAGCATCAAATACAACGCAGATAGCGAGAATGGGTAATGCCCTCCCCCATGTCATCGTCTCAGGCGGCGATGGCTTATTGTTTCTGCGCAAGGACATGGCGATCCTTCTCCTGTTTAA
>CAYHTS010000099.1:0-1755 GCA_964359635.1 uncultured Candidatus Saccharibacteria bacterium
GGTGCCGCCACCTATAACGACTATGTTTTTACGGCCTTTTTTAGCCATATGGTTGTTCGGGCCATACTAGCAGAAATCCTTTTCTCTCGCACGTGTGCCGAGGGAGAGTCGTGGACGGTAGCAATACGCCATTGTAGACTAGTTGCATGGGTACTCGAACATGGTTGGGTGTCGTTGTGGTTCTGACTCTTATTGTGATCGCACTTGCCTGGGTGCTTTTTGCAAACCCTGCGCCTGTTGCCGCGCCCACAGTCACTCCTTCGGCTGAAGGAGAACCCTTAGCAGAAGTGGGAGACCCTTCGCAGCCGCTTCACACACGAGTGTTGGTAACTTCTCCAAAATCTGGAGCTTCCGTTGGGAAGACGTTTACTGTTACAGGCAAAGCTCCGGGCAATTGGTTTTTTGAAGCGTCCTTTCCTATCCAGGTGCGTGACAACGAAAACAGCAAAATCGGGCAGTCCTTTGCACAGGCCCAAAGCGACTGGATGACCCCCGAGCTTGTGCCCTTTACCGCGCCCATTACCGTGAGTACCTATTCTGGCCCCGCGACCTTGGTTCTGCTGCGCGATAATCCTTCGGGACTTCCAGAAAACGATGATGCACTTGAGATTCCGATCGTCATTCAGTGACATTCAATAATATGGGGGTAGAAAATGGCTCCGACGAGGATAAAAAGATAGTTCAATTTCCAACCGCAGCCGAAAGAGTGCTTTCCATGAGCCAACAGTCTGAGCGTAAAGCACTCAAGCTGCTCCGTTCCTTGCGTTCGACAATTAGTAAAATGAGAAAGGAAAGCGAGGAAGTGGGTGTAGATGAGAGTTTTTTGAAAGAGCTGCATACGTATCTGACGTTAGCAGCTCTTTTGGAGCAAGCCTATAACCACGTGATAATAGAGAGAAGCAGATACCTACGTGATCCTCAAGGTGAACAGGTATTGGAAAACTTTATAAAGAGCGTCCAATCACTTGAGAAAGTTATAGAAAAAACCATATCTCAGGTGGGGGATTCAGGGGAAGGCAGTTAATGTTTTGAAGTGGTACTATGGCCGCGATGAAAACGCGGAATATAGAAGAACGTCTAAAGCGGGCGAGACGAATAGTGGCATATCTCAAGCGTCAGTACCCAAAACCCAAGAGCGAACTTCAATACAAAACCCCGTTTCAATTTCTTGTGGCAGTTATCCTTTCGGCGCAGTGTACGGACAAGGTCGTGAATCGGGTCACGGAGCCGCTCTATAGAAAATACAAAACGGCACGAGATTTTGCGAAAGCGAATCCAAAAGTATTTGAAAAAGAAATTTCTTCGATACCATTCTTCCGGAATAAGACGAAGGCGGTGAGAGCGGCCGCCGAAATCGTCGCAGACGATTTTGGCGGCACAGTTCCGCAGACTGTTGCCGAGCTCGTGGCACTTCCCGGTGTCGGATACAAGACCGCAAACGTGATTCTGGGCGAGCTCTATGAAATCTGGGAGGGTATTCCCACAGATACCCACGTGAAGCGCTTCGCAAAACGTTTTGACTTGACCGATCACAATGACCTGACAAAGATTTCAAAAGACCTCGAACGCCTCATTCCAAAAAAAGATTGGAAGTACGTCAACAACGGCTTGGTGCTCTACGGCCGCTACGTGTGTCCGGCGCGTCCGCACGATTGTCTCGCGCATCCGCTCACGAAGCTCTGGCCCGAAGCTGCAAAGAGGTGGCCGAAAGCGCGTTAAGACAAAATTTGCCGCAATTTACAATCTGTGGCATAG
>CAYHTS010000100.1:0-1732 GCA_964359635.1 uncultured Candidatus Saccharibacteria bacterium
AAATATTCTTTCGCTAAGGGGGTAACTCCGCTTGGCCTGATGGAATACCTGATGGAATAACTGTCATAGGAACTGTCGTAATTTTGGTAACTGGTGCATTTAGAGTCAGTAACTTTCGTCGGATACTTATACTGGAGCATTTTATACTCCGCGTATAGCAAATAATTTGGCGCTTGTTTCAGTTGTTCTAATACCCCCGTAATCTTTGGATTAATTGCTTGCTTAAATTTTTCTTGGCAGTAGGTATAAGAATTTGCCGAAGAATCTGTCGGATGGTTTGCTCTGGCAATTTGATTAAATAGCAAAGAGGAAAGACTTAGGCCAATCGCTAAGACGAAAAGGAAAACAATTTTTTTGTTCATGGTAATATTATACCATGAACAACCTGTATTACTTTGTAATTGTGCATATCTTTTACAGTTCGAAATTATACCAAAACCAAGTTCCCGTTCGCGGAGGTTTAACCTTAACATGACCACCGATTCGCCCACCGCCGGAGCTTGCGCATGTCGCTCCGGCTTTTTTATGTCGAAAAATTTATCAATTGCTTGATTGTTTGAAATGTACCAAGTCCTAGCGATAGCAGGAGTTTGGAACAATAACCTCTACTGCGTCTCGATCAAGCTCCGGGCGTGGATGGTGCCGAGCATATCTTCGTGGGCGCGGTGGACGCCATTAACTTCGCCGTCGCCACAAGGCACCGAACAATAGAACGGATAATCGCCGGCTTTGGTCACCTTGAAAGTGAAGGTGACGGTGGAGTTGGCCGGCATCTTCTGGGAAACGCCGGCGGCTTCGATGGCAATGCCGTGATCATAATCATCTTCATTCACCGCCGTCATTTTGATCGTGTCACCTTGACTGACCTCAAAATCTTCTGGCACAAACCGCCATTCATTCTTTTTGGCGACTACCGTGATCTCGCGAACATGCCCGGTGTCGATCCCTTTGGCCGATTCATCCTGCAGAAACACACGGTAACCAATACCGGCGCCAATAATCGCGGCGGCAACAATAAGGAGAATAATATATTTATTCATATTTTCAACAAACGGCGGACAATTAGACTCAACCCAATAATAGCGAGAATGCTAATCAACAATCGGGACCACCAAACGCCGCTGCCCACGCCGGTATCGGTAAACGTCCGACTGACAACGGGCAACCGGTCGGTAACTTGCTCCGGACCTTTGACCTCAATCCAGAAAGCGGCCAGAAGATATTCATCCGCTCCCAAACCCGCATCCGCCGGTTTGAATTGGGCGAAGGCGCGATAAAGTCCAGGAGTCGGGAAATTAACATGAAAATTAACGGCGTTTAGGTCAGGAATGGCCTCGCCGGCGCCATCGCCATGCCCGGCATCGGCCCGCGCCCGTGGCAAAAGCTCGAACGGCCGGGAGGCGTGGGGATGGCCAGTCACCTCGGGATGAGTGTGTAAAAATTCCGTCCAATCATCTTTGATAATCGCCAGGTGCATTTCGGCGCCGAGATAGTCGTCAAGCGGCGCCGGAACACTATGCGGTTTAGCTGGCCACAAAATCGAAAATGATAGATCATGGTCATGTCCGGCAATCACTGGTTCTTCAAGATTCAGTGATACTTGGTAACCGTCCACAGCCATCGCGCGAGAAAAATCAACTTTTTTCAGATTTAGTGAATCGCGCGTCGGTTCAACCGCAAACGGCGCGTGGCCAAAAGCATGAATGATGCCACCCTGTTTAATCTCGGACCA
>CAYHTS010000101.1:0-1709 GCA_964359635.1 uncultured Candidatus Saccharibacteria bacterium
TATAGAACGCCGCTCGCGGTGGCCGATGATGGCGTATTGAGCTATGCCTTTTAGCATAAGCGCCGAGATCTCGCCGGTGTACGCGCCCTTGAGTGTTGAATAAATATTTTGGGCACACAGTTTGGCGCGTTTGTGCTGCTCTTTAATTGGCACTAGCCAAATACTTGGCGGCGCTAAAACAATATTTAAATTATGGAAATTTTCAGTTCGCTTCAGTATGCCGCCAGCCAAAACCATAGCTTCGCTTAGCGTCGTATTCATCTTCCAATTACCAACTATGTAGATTTTCCTAGGCATATAACCTCCCAGCAAGCGTCAATGTTTGTAAAGTTTCTGACTTTATAAACCTTATGAACTTGATGAACCTTATAAACTAAACACTTATTTAATAATGAACCTCACCGTTTCGCGGTAGGTAATTGCCGCCATCAGGGCGATGAGCAACATAAAGCCGACGGTGTGGAGTATGGCCTCGATTTCTTGACGAATGACCTTCCGGCGCGCGATGCCTTCGAGCAATATGAATACTGCCCGCCCGCCGTCAAGCGCCGGAAAGGGCATGATGTTTATCAGCCCCAAATTAAGTGATAGTATGGCTACGAATTGAATAATATACACCCATCCTAACTGGACCGCTTGGCCGGTAATGGTGTAAATGCCAATAGGTCCGGCAACCCCCTCGGAAATTTTTCCGTGTCCGAACAGCGTGGTAAAAAATTGTCCCAAGAAGTTTATGGCCAGTTTTGTAAAGGCGCCTATTTCAAGAAAAGCCGCCCGAAGCGCGCCCCCGAGGCCTAGTTTTATGCGCGTACCTTGGCCGCTAATAGCCACGCCGAGCGCCGGCATGTCGGTGGCCGCGCGCAGTCGAACCGTAACGGGAAATTGCGTTTGCGCGCGCTCAACGTTTAGAGTAACTTCCTTGCCTTGGTTTTCTTTTGTAAATTCCGCGAAATCCTCACCGCTTGAAAAATTATTTATAAAATCGCCTGCCTGTAAGTTGGCGCTCGCCGCCGGCGAATTTTCTTCAATGGTTGCGATTAATATTTGGTTTGTTTGCGAGCCGCCCAATCGGTCGGGACTGATGGCGATAGGATTCATGCCTATCAAATAACCCACTACGATTAAAATATAAGCCAGCAGGAAGTTCATCACCACGCCAGCCACCACTATGGCTAACCGACGCCGCGACTTTTGGCTACTGAAAGAATTTTTCTTCTTGACCGTCTCGTCTTCGCCCAGCAATTTGACGTATCCGCCCAATGGAATAGCGTTAATCATATACTTCGTGCCACCCTTGCGTCGCGAGAAAATCGTCGGTGGGAAGCCAAAAGCGAACTCTTCTACTTTGACGCCCGCTAAACGCGCCACAACAAAATGCCCCGCCTCGTGGACAAATATTAATACGCCGAGTGCTAACACAAAAACAAGCAAAGTAAGCATTGTTATTATTATATATGACCTACGCATACAAGCCCTGTGTCATCGCGAGCCCGAAGGGCGCGGCGATCTCAAAAAAGAGATTGCTTCACCAAGCTTCGCAATGACAAACGCGTATGTTGTTTAGATGCTTTGAATCTCTTTTTCCTTACTTGCGACTAAATCCTCAATTTGCTGATTGAATTTGGCAATCGTCGTGTTCAGCTCTTTTTCTACACGGTATTTGTCGTCCTCGGTGGCAGTACCGGCTTTAACATCTGTAAGTACGGTCT
>CAYHTS010000102.1:0-787 GCA_964359635.1 uncultured Candidatus Saccharibacteria bacterium
AGAGTTGTATTAAGGCAAATAGGTGATGGTAAAATAACATTTTGGAGTGTTATGCCAGCAATGAAACTAAGTAGAGATATGATAAATATGCAACACGGTTTAGCAAGGAAGGGCATTGAGGATGACTAACAAAAAAGGCCGTCAAAGACCGCCGTTTTTGTAGTGCTTGCCTTCAGCTTAGGAATACCTTAGCTGAACGGGGCTTTCGCCCACAAGCACTATACCAATTTTAGCATATGATTATCCACAGGTCAATGCTTGACTTTTTAGTTTACTTATGCTAAAATAGCAATAAATCTGGGAAGGTGGCACAATGCCACTTTCCCAGCAGTTCTAATACAACCCAAGACAAAAGGAGAGAAAGATGAGAAACGAAACTGTTACATTTGTCGGCTACAAGCAAATCTGCGACTACACTGTTGCCGAGTTCAGGCCACTGTTCCCGCGCTTCGATGGGAACGGCCACATCAAAGAAACCTTCGTGATTAATAGGTCATCGTGCGAGATGCGACTCAAGAACCTGAAGAAGGGTGGCTATTCTCACGACCAGACGGCTCTGGCATTGGAGCAATGGCCAGCGGGTACGTAAATGACATCAGGGGTTTGCCAGTTGTCCCAAACAACTGGTGTTTTTTTATTTAATTGAAAAACATTTGCGCAGCGAACGGGATTTGAACCCGTGGTCTCCTCCGTGACAGGGAGGCGCTTTAAACCGGGCTAAGCTACCGCTGCAAATGCCGATGGGAGGAATCGGACCTCCGACCTTTGCCTTATGAAAGCACCGCTC
>CAYHTS010000102.1:797-1697 GCA_964359635.1 uncultured Candidatus Saccharibacteria bacterium
CCCCGCAACAAAAAACTTCTGCGCTTTTTGCACAAAAGTTTTTTGTTGACAGAAATTAGTATTGGTGCTATAATACAAGCGTAAAATTAAAGCTCTTTTTAATACATATATATTTGCATATTGGTTACAGCTTTTAGCCCATTTAACCAAACAAATGAGTTGGAAGCTGTAACCAACGGTAAGCCTGGGATTCCGCATGGTGCGGAATGAGGGGCAAGCCACAACGAGGAGGGATTCGAAATGGCCAAGAACGTGTCCGCAATCGTGAGCGGTGCAGGGTGGGTCGCCGATTTCGCCGATAAGCTCATCGACGGGCTTCGCGAGCGGGGATGCTCCGACGAGGAGATTCACGGCCTCGTGACGTCGCGAGCGAAACTCGCGATGGCGAAGATCTGCGACGAGGTCTCGATGCTGATCCGGCAGGCCAAGAACATCTTCCGGCTAACCAAAGTCGGAGACAGCCGCACAACCGAGGAGTTGGTGCGAGATGGCAACTACAACTACGCCAACCCAAACATCAACTCCCGGAGCTTCCCGGTTCGCCGAACCATGAGTGTCACGCGCGAGATCGTTCTCATCGAGTTCGATCACGACCCCACTTCTGAGGAAGCGATCGCCGAGGCCGCCAAACAGAGCCTCGAGCGTCCCGTCTACGAAGACGCGCTCTACTTTGGAGTCGAGCATCCCGAGGTTCAGCGAGAGCGACCCGTGGTTTTCCTTCACGAGCCCTGGCGCGACCCGGACGGCTACCGGCTTGTCCTTTCTCTCTGGCGCCTCTCTGGCGACCGCAGGCTGGATCTGCACTACTTCGACCACATGTGGTATCGCCACTCTCGCTTCGCGTTCGTCCGCAAGTAGAACCTTGGGTTCTTGCTTGTCCGCCGTAGCTCGAAGAGCGAA
>CAYHTS010000103.1:0-1691 GCA_964359635.1 uncultured Candidatus Saccharibacteria bacterium
ATAATCCCTCAATGCTTGGGGCAGATGGCGGGGTAGCCGAATCGGTCGAAGTGCTACTTTGAGTCGGAGTAGCGCGATAACGTTGAGAATAAATTACTATTGTCGCCACAAAGACCATCGCAGCTACAAACAAACACCAGTAGAGCTTATTCTTTCTCCGCCTTGTCGAGTTCACAGTAATCCTCCTACTGTATTTATCTTATACCACACTAGCCGATTAAAATCAAGCTCGGCTCCGAGTCGCTTCGAGTACTCGCTCTAGCGCGACAATGTAGGCGGCGGTGCGTAGGGAAGTATTAGCGTCTTGAGTTTTTCGCCAAACTTCTCGGGTTGCTCGTGATATGTACTTGTCGAGTTCAGACATAACCTTTGACTTTGCCCATTTCTCGTGTTTTTGGTTTTGCAACCATTCAAAATACGACACCGTCACACCACCGGCGTTAGCGAGAATATCGGGGATAACGGTGGTGCCACGACCGTTCAGGATCTTGTCGGCCTCCGGTGTCGTCGGGTTATTGGCCATTTCGAGAACTATTTTGGCCTTAATTTTCTTAGCATTCCCTTTGGTTATCTGATTATCTATCGCCGCCGGCACCAGCACGTCGACATCTAGCTCTAATAACTCGCCGTTAGTCATACGGTGGCAATCGCCCAATTTGCAACCGCCGGGCGCGCAATGGCAAGTTTGAGTGAGCTTTTTCCCCTCCCACTTAACCGAGTTTAATGTGTCGTGAATCTTTAGTCCCTCCGGATGATATATCGCGCCGTCATGATCGGACACCGCAACAACTTTTGCGCCCATTCGTTCAAGCGCCAGGGCCAGATGCGCCCCGACATTCCCAAACCCCTGTATCGCTACGCTCAAATTATTAATTTTAAGTTTTAAATTTGAAATTATGTGCTTTAGCACTATTGCCCCACCTTCCCCCGTCGCCTCTTCGCGCCCCTGCGACCCTCCGTCTTCAATTGATTTTCCTGTCACTACGGCGGGCGATCTACGACCTACAATTTTTTCATATTCATCTTTTACGCACGCCATAATTTTAGGATTGGTGTTGACGTCGGGCGCGGGTATGTCTTTCTCGGGTCCGATGGAATAACTAAGGCGTCGCACAAACGCCCTGGTCAGCGTTTCCAGCTCTTTTTCATCGAGAGTTGACGGGTCAACGGCTATGCCCCCCTTGCCACCGCCAAAGGGTATGCCGGCGACAGCGCATTTCCATGTCATCAAACTGGCAAGGATGCGCGTTTCGTCCATTGAAACGTCGGGGTGATAGCGCAGACCACCCTTATAGGGTCCGAGGGAGCTTGAGTGCTGGATGCGGTAACCACGGTATAGCTCAACCTTGCCTTTACGCTTCAAGGGAATTGAAACCTCAATAACCCTTTCCGGCGTATGCAGACGCTCAAGCTCGCCCGGGCGGAGCTTGAGATGACGCGCTGCCTCATTAATGTAAGTGTCAACTGATAACATAGTGAGATGGATTTAGGATTTAGAATTCAAGAATCGACAAATAGCGAAATAGGCACAAAAATAAGATACCATAATTATTATCCTCTGTACCACCTAGCTGTCATCCTCATTGCCTTATCCTGAACCCCACCCCTCCTCCCCTTATCAAGGGGAGGCCCGCCCGACTCGAAGTCGGTCGAGGCGGGCAAGGAGGGGTCGAAATTATATTGTTTTGACG
>CAYHTS010000104.1:0-1628 GCA_964359635.1 uncultured Candidatus Saccharibacteria bacterium
GCTCGTGTCCTTGGGCAAAGTTACCGACTCGATGTCGGCTCTTTCGATGGGCTCGACGCGGGAGTTGGTTTGTTGGGCGAGTTCAAATACCGACTTCCGCTCGGTGGCAATGTGGATAACGCTGGGGAGCAACTTATAGTTTTTTATGGCTAATGCGATTTCTCGGGCGATAACGTCAATATAGTCCGCCGAGGTCCACATATCGGTGCACGCTTTAGGGTGTTCGAAGGGTCGCGGCTTAAATGACGTGCGAATAATGTGATGGCGCGGTACCCGCGCCGCCTCTTTTTCGCCATCCAGTTTAGTGAGGGCGTAAAAGTTCACCGGTTTAGTCGCATCGCCTTCTTTGTAACGCCCCTTCTCGCCGCTAAAAACATAATCGGTGGAAATGTAAATCAGGTGCGCCTGTGGCAATACTTGCAATATCGCATTTGATACATTGGCCGTTCCTGCGACGTTGACGCGCCGGCAAACATCTTTCTCTTGTTCGGCCTCGGCAACATCGGTATAAGCCGCCGCGTGGACAACCACATCCGGGCGATACTCCTCGAGTACCTTGTGGCAATCCACCGGCTTGGTTATGTCCCACTCGTCAATGCTCGGCGCGACAATATCCGGAATCAATTTCTTGAGCTCCGTCCCCAGCCGCCCGCCACCACCGGATAATAAAATATTCATACAATTTTTTATAAACTCGAAATTCGAAGCACGAAGCACCCGCCCGAACGACTGACGTTCAGTCGGGCGGGCGAAACAAATTCAAAATCCTAAATCTTAAATTCTTCAACACTCGTCATCCTGAGTGAAACGAAGGATCTCTGGCGAATGCCAGAACCCATATTCATGGGAGATTCTTCACCCCACTGGGGTTCAGAATGACAGAATTTCTGATTTATCGATTGGCTTTGAGCCAGTCGGTTGCATCTTCTCGATTCTTAATCTTACCTTCGAGAAACTCAATATTCAAGCGCTCGAGGGCAACTCGTACCGCCGGCCCGCCTTGAGCCAATCCCAACACCTCCATAACAAAATTGCCATCAACGCCAATGTCTTTAAGCGTTTTCTCCCGCTCCGCGGCGGGCCGTCGCCAAAACTCCAGCCACACTTCGTCAACTTCCGCCATCTGTTTTTCTTTGGCGGACTCGTTTTCGTAACGACTGCCTCGGCTATCGGCAACAAAAAGAGCGTGAAGGTGCGGCGCCAGCGGTTGGCGCAAGAGTGCTTCGCGTTTGGCGGGACGCATCCGAGCTAACTGGATAAACACCATATGAAATTGGATGAGCCAGGTTATGTCCTCGCTCTCGCGCCGGCTGAAACGCAGGCGTTTCAGGACTTTGCTTGCCAGCCGAGCGCCGGCTTCGGCATGGCCGAAGAAATGGATGCTCCCATCTTTATCGCGCCCGGCCGTTTCGGGCTTACCGATGTCGTGAAGTAGAGCCGCCCAAACAAGTGCCGAGTCCGGCTTGCGAGGCAAATGCTTCATGACAGAGAGCAGATGCTCCATCACATCGCCCTCGCTGTGCCAGCGCGGCGGTTGCTCAACGCCGCGGCAGTGGGCGACTTCCGGCAGCCAGATCTCAAGCAGACCATAATCCTCCAGGTCTTTGAGAGCGCTATCGCGGCTAGGA
>CAYHTS010000105.1:0-1620 GCA_964359635.1 uncultured Candidatus Saccharibacteria bacterium
AAAAACGTTCTTTGGACTCCACCAAGCCCGGACAGAGAAAACTTTTAAAAGATACCAAAGGCCAGGAGTCAAAATATCAGGAGCTGGTTAAAAGATCGCAAAAAGATATTGAGGCCTTGCGAGCCCAGGTCAAATATTTGGAACAAAACGGCGTTAGCGCCGAGGAGGCGGTTAAATTTGCCCAGCTTGCGGCTATCCGCACCGGCATCCGTCCCGAATATCTCCTCGCCGAACTTGAACAAGAATCCGGGCTCGGCGTGAATGTGGGCAAGTGCAATATTACAGATACGGCAAGCGGCAAATCCCGCCGTATTACAACAGGACAGGTGTATACAAGAGGAATACATCCCACGCGGGATCTTCCGCTTTTTCTTAATATTACCGCAGAGTTGGGAAAAAACGCCTTGCAAACTCCAATTTCGTGCTGGCCCGGTTCCGGCTGGGGTGGCGCTATGGGACCGGCCCAATTCATTCCATCTACTTGGAATGGGTATAGGGAAGAAGTTGCCCGGCTGACCGGCCACAGTCCGGCAAATCCGTGGGTGATTGAAGACGCTTTCGTTGCGGCTGCGGCCAAGCTTTCAAAAGACGGAGCCAGCAGCAAAACCCGCGCCGGCGAAATAGCCGCGTCCAAAAGATACTACTGCGGAAGCGCCACAAGCAGGAGTTCCGGTTGCGTTAACTACGCCAATTCCGTTCAGCGGTTGGCCGCCGAAATCGCCAAGAATTTATAGTCGCTCGGCCTTGGCCATTTCCGACCTCTTGCCTGCGCCTTCGGTCTCCTACAGAGTTCCTTGCGGCTAAAGCACACAGGAAACCACTCCGAGATCGGACAAATGCTCAAAATCAGGAATATCAAAAAGTACTGGAAGAAGGAAGGGAAATTGACGAAGAAATTGAGCCCTTAAATTAGGCCTCTTTTGGCTTGACAGAATGGTTTTAGTATGCTAAAATAGAGCAGGATTCATGGGCTATTGTGGCTCAAAATCAGCACATTTACATCACACTCAACCACACAGAAAGAGAGGTTCGAAATGATCGTCAATCGAGTTCGCGGAGACATCTTCGCAGCACCACAGAAGCACATCGCGTTTGCGGTCAACACGCAGGGCTACAACGACGCCGGTTTCGCGGGACAAGTGTCTTCGCGAATCTGGCCGAAACTCGCCAGCACTGGCGGGAACGAGCTCGGCGAAGTACTCACCCACAAGAACGGCAACAAGACCTACCACGCGCTGGTCTGCCACTCGCTCGATTCGGGCGGATGGAATGACACACCGCGCGTCGCTCGGGAATGCCTCGACAAGATCGATGTTCCCAACGACGAGGAGATCGCTGTCGTTCTGATGGGCTCGGGTCCGGTCGGCATGATGCAAGGCGCGGACGTCGAGGCCATTCTCACGGGAATGGAACAGTCCAAGAAGAAGCTCGTGGTCTACACGCGCTAGTCAACCACAACAGCAACCCCAAACAGGAGAAACGAAATGACACTCGAAAAGATCGACCGCAAGGCGCCCGAAATCATGACCGCGCTCGCGAACGCGACTGTGTTCAAGAAGCAGGGCCAGGTGAATGCTCGTCCGGCAGTGGTCGGCGAAGAAATCACCACGACGCTCGAAG
>CAYHTS010000106.1:0-1580 GCA_964359635.1 uncultured Candidatus Saccharibacteria bacterium
TTCACTCAAGGCGCGCAAACTCAATATGTCGGTGCTTATCGCCACCGGCGTGCTTGCGGCATATCTTTTTAGTGTTCTACTGACTATAATGCGGCCGTGGTCAGAGACATTCTACGAAGCAGCGGCGCTTCTTGTAACTTTCGTTTTATTCGGTCACTGGATGGAGATGAAATCTCGCCGCGGCACTTCTGACGCGCTCCGCGCGCTTTTTGATCTGGTGCCGCCGCAAGCAAAAGTCATCCGTAATGGCAAAGAAATTGCCATCCCAAGCGCTGAAATTGTTCACGAAGATATCGTGGTGTTACGACCCGGTGATAAGGTACCGGTGGATGGCATTATTATCGAAGGAGAAACCTCAATTGACGAATCGCTTGTTACCGGAGAATCAATGCCTGTAACGAAAAAAGTTGGGGATAAAGTTATCGGCGGTTCGGTGAATCTGACCGGCACAATCAAATTTAAAGCAACCCAAGTCGGATCAGAAACCGTTCTCGCGCAAATTATTAAACTTGTCGAAACCGCCCAAAACTCCAAAGCTCCCGGCCAGCGCATCGCGGACAAAGCGGCCGGTTGGCTTGTGATAGTTGCTATTGGTTCGGGGCTCGCCGCTTTTATAGGTTGGTACTTTGGCGCGGGCGCTGGACTTCTTACCGCCCTTACTTTCGCGGTTTCGACAGTGGTGATTGCCTGCCCAGACGCGCTGGGACTCGCGACCCCCACTGCCGTCGCGGTAGGCACGGGAATCGGCGCTAAACATAACATCCTAATCAAAGACGCGGCAACGCTCGAGAATACCTCGCGAATTAAAGCAATTTTACTGGACAAGACAGGAACGCTCACTCAAGGAAAACCTCAAGTTACCGATGTCGTGGCCTTTAATGGTTTTACCGAACATCAAGTGCTTCAATATGAGGCGAGTCTTGAGGCGGGTTCTAATCATCCGCTAGCAAAGGCGATTTTTGAAGAAACTCAAAAACGCAACGCCTTACCCCTCAAACCAATGGAAAATTTCGAATCCATTGCCGGCCACGGACTCAAAGCGCGAATTAACGGTAAAATCGTTTTAGCCGGTACGGAAAAACTGCTTCGGGATAACGGCGTGGCCACCGAATTAATGAGAAATATTCTCGATCGGCTTGCCAGCGAAGGAAAGACATTGAGTTTGATGGCCGTTGAGGGAATTTTCGTCGGCATTGTCGCCGCCGCGGACCCGCCTCGAATAAATTCCAAAAAAACCGTAACGGCGCTCAAGAATATGGGTATAGAAGTATGGATGCTCACGGGCGACCACACCAAAGTGGCGGAAGGCATCGGAAAGGAGTTGGGTATTGACCGGATATTCGCCGAAGGTCTTCCCGGGGATAAGGCAAAATACGTCAAAAAATTACAAGATGAGGGTAAGTTTGTGGCAATGGTGGGAGATGGAATTAATGACGCGCCGGCATTAGCGCAAGCAGATATTGGCATAGCTATTGGCGCGGGCACTGATGTGGCCATCGAAACTGGTAACATTGTGCTTATGAAGTCCGATCCTTACGATATTGTTGCCGCTTTTCGTTTGAGTAAAGCCACGGTAACTA
>CAYHTS010000107.1:0-1535 GCA_964359635.1 uncultured Candidatus Saccharibacteria bacterium
CGCCTATTATCAAGACCGGCCAGGCGGTTGACTGCATAGAGACGGCGAGACCGGTTATAATATTTGTTCCGTGTCCCGTAGTTGAGGCCTTGGCAATGGACTGGACCGGCCTAAATTTCTTTGAAGTATAGTAGTCAGTTACCAGAACCATCAGTGCGGTCACGACAATGCCGACAACCAAAGCGCCGAACACGTTCAAATTACCAAGGTCAACGATTTGTGTTCTCTCGGTCACCCAATAGAACATACCTAAAAGTATCACGGCAGTAGCTACTAACCCTTTATATAAAGCAGTCATTATGCCTTCACCCGTTAGCCGAACAAACAACGAGCCGATGATCGAAGCTATGACCGCAAGCGCCCCTATTAACAAAGGAAATTCAACTACGTTCTTTAGCCCACCAAACATCAGATCACCCAAAAGCATCACCGATAAAGCGGACACTACATATGTCTCAAACAGGTCCGCGGCCATTCCTTTCGTATCCCCCACTCCGTCACCACTATTATCAGCTATTACGGCTGGGTTACGCGGGTCATCCTCTGGAATCCCGGCTTCCACTTTGCCCACAAGATCCGCCCCTACATCAGCACCTTTTGTAAAAATTCCTCCTCCAAGTCGCGCAAAGACCGATATTAGAGATGCTCCAAATCCCAACCCTATCAGTGCTTTGACATCCCCGCTCCACCAGTAAAATAAGGTCAGCGAGAATAATGCGAGTCCGGCTACAAAGAAGCCGGTCACCGCTCCTCCCCGATACGCAAGATCAAAAGCACGAGCCAGTCCGTGTTTTGCTTCTTCGGCCACTCGCGAGTTCGCTTTCAAAAAGACCATCATGCCGACGTAGCCGGCCAAAGCCGAAGCCGCTGCGCCAACGACAAAACCGACTGCCATCATCGGTCCAAGCCATTTCCAAAGAATCAAAGTTGCGGCAATGCCGACATAGAGAATTGTTCTGTATTCACGCTTCAAATATGCGGTCCCCGCCTCGTAGATCGCCTGCTGGATAGACCTCATCTTTTCGTCCCCGGCCGGCTTTTTCAAAACCCCCCAAATTAAAAACGCGCCGTATCCCAGCGACGCAATCGACGCCAATAGCGAAAATAGTAAAATGTTCATTGTAACGCTAAGAATAGTAGCAAACTCTACCAATAAATCAATATTATGCTTTTGGGGCTTCTATTTCATCGGGTTGCTCTTCTGCCTCCCCTATCTTTATCACCTTACTTACTCTGTCAGTCATTAAACTCAAGCGCTTCTCCGAGTCCTCGTAAGCCGACTGGGCGTTAGAGAGGTGGCTGCCAAGTTTGCGGAAGTTGTCGGCTAACTTGGCGCTGTCGGCAACTATGCCTTCGAGTTTTTTAATTATAGATTGTGTCTTCTGATTTATATGAACATCCTTATACCAGTGCTGAATTGCCGACACAGATAACGCAAAAGTATTCGGCGACACAAGAATTACTTTTTTCTTTCTGGCATAATCGGCGATATCCACATCTTTCATATTATTGATTATCTCATAATAAACTGTCTC
>CAYHTS010000108.1:0-1521 GCA_964359635.1 uncultured Candidatus Saccharibacteria bacterium
CGCATTCTGGATTATCTACGAAATCGTCACCGCAATCACCACCGTCGCCGCCATATCCGCCATCACCGCCATCGCCGCCATTTGCCTGGTTGCCGCCGGTATTGGCAGAAACGGTAATATTGTTTTCAACTTCTGCCTTGTTATCGATATCTACATCGACATCGCCGCCGATCCAATCAGCGGAAGCCGGCATTGCGTACATGCCCAAGGCCAATGAAGCGATTAGCGCTAACAAGAGAACTCGTGCTGAAAATGTCTTTGTCATTTTATTATTGCATCGTCTTGTTGATTACTTCGACCTTTGGATTTGGATTCTTTCTTGGTTTTTCTGACTCGCGAAACTCGCGTCGCAGAAGAACCAATTAAAGAATCCAAGCACAAGGTTGCGCGTCCTCGCGCAACCCTCTGCTTGGATTCCTTGCTTGACGAAATATGTAATCCCTCGACCCGCTCGGGATTATTGCTTGTAACTCTCCGACGGATAAATCGGAGAGACAAGCAATAAAAAACTCCCCATGCAATACACAAGGGAAGTTCGAAGCTATGAACTCTTTATAGAGCCTATTTGTATTGTAGCGAGATACCCGTTGGGTTATAGTCATTCATCCCAACTAATCCAGGTTTTCCCGCTAGATCAGGTTCTGATGATTTGATGGCTTTTTTCTTGTGTGGCTAGAGTAACACTTAGTAGCTATTTTGGTCAAGGGGAAAGTTATCAACAATTCGTCAATACTGGGTAGTGCCATATTTAGCGCCAATTCAGCCCTCCAATGTCTCCCCAAGCCTCCATCATATAAATACCTTAATATTTTCTTATGATATAATACATGCTAGAAACACCGAAAAAACCCGCGCATGGGCGTTGGATCAGGGAAAACGGCCTAATTACTAGGCACCGACCCAGCGCCCATGTACGGGTTTTTACTATATTCTCCTGATATTTCCTTACTTCTGTCTCCATACCAAATCAGGAGTTTATAACTGATTTTACGAAGTCTTGTCAAGCCCTTGTCAAGGCTTGTCCTTCGGCAGGCTCAGGACAATCCTGAGTATATCGAAGGATTGACAAAATAAGCACAAACAAGTAACATTGCCACAGGTTCGAGTTAAAATAGGCAGTAGCTAATAGAGCTCTTTATGTATAAGTCTTATAGTGTACGCCATTTAACCGCGAATCGTTAAAGGGACGCGAAAAAGTAGGAATTACGTAAATGGCGTATCAAGATTCTTCTGGCGGCGGTTTTCAGCGACAGATGTTTCAAGGAAATTGGAAGTGCTCAAAGTGCGGAAACGAAATCACCGAACTTCCCTTTGAGCCCGATCCTTCCAGACTTGACCAACTTCTGTGCCGCGATTGCCACCGTCAACGGCGAACTGCGTTCCGCGGAGGCAGCGATCGCAGAGGAGGCCGTTAAAGAAAAAACCACCCCGATAGCTATCGGGGTGGTTTTTTTACAGCTTACTGAATTTAACTCCTTTGACGCGAGCGCAACTGTATGACAAGAAACCTCCGGAGAACTG
>CAYHTS010000109.1:0-1510 GCA_964359635.1 uncultured Candidatus Saccharibacteria bacterium
AAAATTCCACGAAATGCTTCGCGCTTTGCCCGTTTTAACTCTTCAATATCAAACACAATAAGTCGCCATTTCCTATCCCATTGTTTTGTTTTCTTTATCTTCAGATCATTGATTTGGTAGATCCCAGCACGCTTTTCCCCTTTCTCAGTTAAATGGATATAAATTTGATGGTTCTTCTTTGTTATTCCAATACAGCCTTCTTTCTGGAGGCGCCGGAATGTATCATACACATCTTTCGGTTTGTGCTTCTTCCTTTTCAAGAGTGCACGGGCAAGGTTTGCCCCAAAATACGGAGAGGTTGCGGCAATCGCTATTGCTCCGCCCATGGCCAACCAAAGAAAAACATCTTTCGTGATCTCGCCTTTGGGTTTCTTCAAATAATACTTGTACTTGGACATAGACATACGAGACGCATACGTAAATTAGAAGCGGCCGCTAGTATTTTAAGTATATCATTATGAAACACCGTACAGCAAGATTCCTCTAGACTGCGAAGGTCTATTTTCTCCTTAATAGACCTGCCCAAAAATAAAGGGGCGGGTGATAAAACACCGCGCCCCTGACAGCGCCTTGCGGAAGGCTAGCCCGCCATAGACTTTTCTCCCCGCAAAGCACTCCTTGCTGAAGGCTGCTAACGCAGCCAAGATCTGACCCCCGACGGCAAGCCGTCGGGAGAAACCCCCTTCGTCCCAGTGAGCCGGGCGAAGCTGTCGTCGGTGAGGGAGGAGGCCATACCCCCCTTGCAAACGTTGCACGCAAGTTGGGGCGGTGCGCCCACTCCTCCTAGAACTCCCTCGTGTCGGAAATACAGAGCTTTAGTGACGTTGCCGTGAGAGACATCGATGTTGGCCTGGGAACAAGCGGACTGGAGCGATGTCGGCATCCGCAGGACGGAGCCAGCAATAGCGATGGTGTTGTCGGTGACGCTCCATACGTTCTGCTGTCCCAATTGGCTGGTGAGGCTTTCCGTGTCGTTAACGTCGAACTGGACATGCGTGCTCCCGGCCTGGGGATCCGACAAGATGCCGCCAGTTCCTCCGCCAGGGCTAACGCCGGACGTTGCAACAGTGATGGTGGTGGTACCGTCGTCGCTAAGGTCAATTTGCAGGGTCGCCGGGCTGGCGTCGCCTCCACCGGGGTCGCTCGCCGACCCCAGAGAGATTTGTGGGTTACCGACAACAACCTGCTGCGTGGCAGCCTGTACCTGGCCGGATGTGCCAGGCAACAACGCCATTACCGCAGCAAGCATGCCGAGGGCTAGGCCCACGGCAAGTACCGCCAACGGGAAGTAGGTTGCTAGTTTCCTGCGCATAGGTGCCTCCTTGCAGATTGGATCCCCAATGATTTTAGTTGAGAGGTTCACCTCCTTCCGAAATTGCACCACACAAAATATCCGAGGTGCTACTTTCAATATACCACTGCGTCCCACGGCGTCAACTTATTTATCTATGGCCGAGGAGCTTCAAAGCTTCTTTGATTTTTTCTTCGGGAGTGGTGATTTCCTCGGGCA